>CAJWBT010000166.1 GCA_913020235.1 uncultured Chloroflexota bacterium | reverse complement strand
TGGCCCTGGAGCTGTTCAAGCCCTTCGTGATGCATCGCCTGGCCGTCCTGGGCATTGCCCCAAACATTAAGAACGCCAAGCGAATGGTGGAGCGGGCTCGGCCCGAGGTTTGGGACATCCTGGAGGATGTGATTAAAGACCGGCCGGTGATGCTGAACCGGGCGCCCACCCTGCACCGGCTGGGTATTCAGGCCTTCATGCCGGTGCTCATCGAGGGCAACGCTATCCAGATTCATCCCTTGGTGTGTTCCGCGTTCAACGCCGACTTCGACGGCGACCAGATGGCCGTCCACGTGCCCCTGTCGAGGATGGCGGTGTTGGAAGCCCGCGAGACCATGTTGAGCACCCACAATATGCTGTCGCCCGCCTCCGGGGACCCGCTCGTCGCCCCCACCCTGGACATGGTCATGGGCTGCTACTATCTGACCGAGCTGCGGGAAGGAAGCCACGGCGAGGGGCGCCGTTTCTACGACTTTGACGAGGCGCGGATCGCCCATGCATCGGGGCTCATCGACTTGCAGGCACTCATCAAGGTACGGGAAATCGAGGGCAACGACGGCGACGAATGGACGGAGACCACCTTGGGCCGTCTGATATTCAACGAGATCTTGCCCACGTCCATTGGTTTCCAAAACCGTCTGATGGATAGAGGCGGCCTCAAAGATCTGACCACGGAACTCTACCATAGTTTGTCCAACGAAGAGACGGCGGAGGCGTTGGACGCGATCAAGGACCTGGGCTTTCATTACGCCACCGCTTCGGGCATCACCATCGCCATCAACGACATCCAGGTGTCCGCCAAGAAGCCGGAGATCTTGCAGCGGGCCACCAAGCAGGTTGAGAGCCTTGAAGAGCAGTACCTCTCCGGCCTGATCTCCGAGGAAGAGCGCTACAACAAGGCGGTGGAAGTCTGGACCAAGGCTTCGGACCAGACCACGGCTCTGGTAGAAGATGAGTTGTCCAACTACGGCGGCATCGCGGTAATGGCGCGGTCGGGGGCCAAGGGTAATATTTCCCAAATCAAACAGATGGCAGGCATGCGCGGCCTGATGAGCAACCCCAAGGGGCGGATCATCGACCTGCCCATCAAGTCCAGCTTCCGCGAGGGGCTGACCGCGCTGGAGTACTTCATCTCCACCCACGGAGCCCGAAAGGGTCTGGCCGACACCGCGCTACGGACCGCCGACAGCGGATATCTGACCCGCCGGTTGATCGACATAGCTCAGGAAGTAATCGTCCTGGAGCACGACTGCGGCACCTATGACGCATATTGGATTTACGCCCGGCCTGACGATCCCATGCATGTGTCGATGCGCGATCGGCTGGTGGGCCGGTTTGCGGCGGCCCCCGTTGCCCACCCGGAGACCGGTGAAGTCCTGGCAGACCGGAACCAAGAGATAGACAAGAGTATTGCCGAACAATTGGTGGAAGCCGGCGTGACCGAGATCCCGGTGAGGTCACCGCTGAACTGCGAAGCCCACCGAGGCGTGTGTCAGATGTGTTACGGCCGGTTGCCGGCCACCGGACTCGTTGTGGAAGAGGGCCAAGCGGTGGGCATCATCGCCGCCCAGAGCATCGGCGAGCCGGGCACCCAGCTGACCATGAGAACCTTCCACACCGGAGGCGTTGCCGGCTTGGACATCACCAGCGGCTTGCCCCGAGTGGAAGAACTCTTCGAAGCCCGTGTCCCCAAGGGAGCCGCCATATTGGCGGACATCGACGGCACGGTAGAGATCGAAAGCGACGACGAAGGCCGGCGGCTGAGGATGGTCAGCCGGGAGGAGTTCCGGGAGGACTACCCCCTTCCGGAGAACGCCCAGGTGCTCGTCGACCAGGGAGAGTACGTGGAGCCGGGCATGGTCCTGGCGAGCACCGTTCCTTCCTTGCCCGGCGAAAATGGGCCCGGCGAAAATGGGTCCGGGGAAAATGGCGCCACCGCGGAAGACGAGGCCCCGCCTGCTGAAGAGGTGGTGGCGAATATGGGAGGCCGGGTGGAACTGAACCCAGACGGCATCTCCATAATCTGGGAGGACGTCGAGGAGCGGGAGCACATTATTCCCGCCGCCGCGCGTCTCCTGGTCGGAGACGGCGACCAGGTCAAGGCCGGCGATGCCCTAATCGGCGGCCCGCTGAATCCCCACGACATCCTTCATATCCGGGGCAAAGACGAGTTGCAGCGATACCTGGTAGATGAGGTGCAGCAGGTCTACCTGTCCCAGGGCGTCAGCATTCACGACAAACACATCGAAATAATCCTGCGCCAGATGCTCCGGCGGGTCCAGGTGGAGTCCACCGGAGACTCCGATTTCATTCCAGGCCAGATGGTGGACAAGTTCGAGTTCCAGGAAAAGAACGCCAAAGTGTTGGCCGAGGGCGGGGAACCGGCCACTGCCAAACCGGTGTTCCTGGGAGTTACCCGGGCGTCTCTGCTCACCGATAGCTTCCTGTCCGCGGCGTCTTTCCAAGAGACCACCAGGGTTCTCACCCAGGCGGCTGTCAGCGGCGCCCAGGACTGGCTGCTAGGCCTGAAGGAAAACGTCATCATCGGACGGCTGATCCCGGCACGCATTGAGATGCCCGGCATGGATCAACTCCTGGAGCCGGAGATCATTCCGGAGCTGTCAATGGCTCCGGGCGGCTGGCTGGGGATTCCCAGTGCTCCGGAGGACATGGTGTTCCCCATCGCGGAGGGAACGGAGCCTTCTTCCGGCCTACCTTTCTTCCAGGCGGATGTCCCGGACTTGGGCCTCCATGAGGAAGTAGATCTCTTTGGCGGGGAAAACGGCGGCGGCAACACCACCCTGGACGAAGTTGCCGCGGACAACGCCGCCAGCCTAGGCGAAGAGACCGAGGACGACGCTGCCCCGGTGGGCGAGGAGTCCGGGACCGCCGCCACCAGCCTAGACGAGGATTCCACGGACGACTCAGCCCCGGTGGGCGAGGAGTCCGGGACCGCCGCCACCAGCCTAGACGAGGATTCCACGGACGACTCAGCCCCGGTGGGCGAGGAGTCCGGGACCGCCGCCGCCAACGTGGACGAGGTCACCGAAGGCGGCGATGACGACGGGGAGAATGTCGACGGCGAACCCGGTCTCGGCGGCTCACAACAGGATGACGAGCCGGATGAGTAGAGGTGTTGAAAAGGGGCCGGAGGCATCCCAAAAGGTAGACCTTTCGGTAGACCTGGCGCCCCGGAACCGGCATCACCTACGGATTCCCAGCCCGGTAATGATCGCCGCCGGCACCTTTGGTTACGATGGGTTTGGCCGGGGGATGCCCCCGGAACTGGACCTGAGCCTGCTGGGGGCCGTGATACCCAAGACGGTCTCCCGCCATCCCCGGGAAGGCAACCCGGAGCCGCGCTGGTACCCGAAATCCTACCGCCGGGCGTTTGCGGCCGGGGAATTCGTTTTCCTCAACTCCGTCGGCCTGGCCAATCCGGGAATCGAGGCCACCCTTTCCGACGCAGCCCCTCAGTGGGCCGAACTGGGTACCACAGTGGTGCTGAGCCTGGCCAGTGAAAGCGTTGAGGAATTCGGCGAGATGACGGCCATGACCCAGGGTGTCGCCGGGTTCCAGGCCCTGGAGATCAACCTGAGCTGCCCCAATATCGAGAATGGCGCCATGTTCAGCCATAGCGCCAAGCTCGCGGGACAGGCGGTGGGAGCCGTGAGGGCCAACACCGACCTGCCGGTGCTGGCAAAGCTGGCGCCCAACGTGCCCGACATCACCGAGATCGCTCGGGCCGCGGTGGATGCAGGGGCCGACGCCCTGACCATTGCCAACACCATCCCGGCGATGACCATCGACGTGGAGACCCGGCAGCCGGTGCTCGGCGCCGGCACCGGCGGTCTTTCCGGCCATGGGCTGCGGCCGGTATCCCTCGCTCTGGTGTACCGCGCTGCGCAAGCCGTGGACGTGCCGATTATCGGCTGCGGGGGCGTCTTTGAAGCCGCCCACGCCGTGGAGTACCTCTTGGCGGGCGCGACGGCGGTCCAGGTAGGCAGCGCCAACCTGGTCGACATGGGGATTCCCTTCCGCATTTTAGAAGGGCTTCAGGAGTACCTGGAGCAGTCGGGGGTGCGCCAGGTGGGCGAGCTGATCGGTGCCGTCCGGACTGGGGCAACCGCCTAACAGCAGGCACGGCGCAGCCGGGGGCTATGACCGGGCGATTCGGCTCCTGGTGAAGGCCCGAGGCCCTGTCTCCGCGGAACTCCGGTAATCGGTCAAGCTTTTACCCCCTATTTCAAACTTCCCGTGGTGAGCGGGCCAATAATGGCGGCAGGCTCAGGAGTGGGGCATTGACATCGGCAGAGAAAGCGGTATCATCTATGTTGATGATTAGTTTACATCTGTTTTACGGATATTACTGGTCGTTTACCGGCTCCAGCGCCGCCGGCCGAGGTTTGGTGCCCGAAACCAGATAACCCAGAACAGGATTCGCGGAAACACCAAAACCCCAACCGGCAGCGGTTGGGGTGTTTTGTTTTCCTGAGGTAATCATGCCGGCTCAGAGGACGTCAAATACCCGGGGTTGGCCCTCCGGGAGCCGTTGAACGACGCTAACACGAGACTAGGGGGAACCAGGAATGCAGCCATCAGCCGCCAGGGACGTACACATCGCAAGCACGGAGCCGCTTATCTCACCGGTCAAGCTTGTCAACAAACTGCCGATCAGCCCGCAAGCGGAGCATACCGTGCTATCCGGTCGGCAGCAGCTCCGAAATATCTTGAACGGCATGGACCCAAGGTTCATCATGATCGTCGGGCCATGCTCGATCCATGACGAGGAGGCGGCCCTGGAGTACGCGCGGCGGCTTCGGGAGGTTTCGAAGAAGCTAAGTGCCCGTTTGCTGATAGTGATGCGTGTCTACTTTGAAAAGCCGCGGACAACGGTAGGCTGGAAAGGGTTCATCTACGACCCTCACCTGGACGACAGCTTTGATATTGAGACCGGCATACACCGGGCCCGTTCCTTAATGTTGAAGATCGGCGAGATGGGCATGTACGTCGGTTCGGAATTTCTCGACCCTGTGGTTCCCCAGTATCTGGCGGGCCTGGTAACCTGGGCGACCATTGGCGCCCGTACCACCGAGAGTCAGACTCACCGCCAGATGGCCAGCGGGCTGAGCATGCCGGTAGGGTTCAAAAACGGTACCGACGGAAATGCCCAGATAGCGGTCGACGCAACGGTTTCCGCGCGTTCCAGCCACGCTTTTCTAGGTGTCGACCACGATGGTCGAACGGCAATCATCCGGACTACCGGTAACCCGGACGGGCATCTCGTGCTGCGGGGTGGCAACCGCGGGCCGAACTACGGCGTTGAGGCCATCGCCGAATCCAAGAAACAGCTCGAGGCGGCGGGTGTTCGCTCCCAGCTCATGGTGGACTGCAGCCACGGTAATTCCAATAAAGACCAAGCCATGCAGGCCACAGCCCTAAAAGCCGTGGTGGAGCAGCGGGTAGCCGGCAACACCGACATCATCGGCTGCATGCTGGAGAGCCATTTAAACGCGGGGAACCAGAAACTGAATGGAAACCCGTCTCAGTTGAAGTATGGTGTGTCGATCACCGACGCCTGCATCGGGTGGGAAGAAACCGAGGAGCTGCTGAACTGGACCTACGCGAGAGTTGGCCACGCTATTTGAACCTTTCCCGTAACCTAAGTACCCAGTCAACTTGGTGTTGACAGGCTGTCATTCTGAGGAGCGGAGCGACGAAGAATCTCATCGCTACGCTGAGATTCTTCGCTTCGCTCAGATGCCGTATTAAAAGTCAACCGTTCAAAGTGGCAGT
>CAJWBT010000165.1 GCA_913020235.1 uncultured Chloroflexota bacterium | reverse complement strand
ACCGTGCGGTCTTGGAACATGGAGTCGATGTAACGGATCCATTCCGGATGAATGTACTTGTGCCGGAAGCTGGAGATCTCCATGTACATATTAGGGTGACGCATCATGACGGCTGCTATCTCCCATATCCAGGGGAAGAGGGCATGCCGCAGGACGATTTTCAAATCGGGGAAGTCGACGGCCACTTGGTCCACCCGGTAGGGGCTCTGTACGTCCAGAGGGACGCGATTGTTATAGTGAACGGAACAGGCTACGAAGACTGGAATGTCCAGATCGCAGGCCCTGGTGTAAAGGGGATAGTGCCTCCGGTCGTCGATGGGCACACCGGACTCCATGGGTTGAACGTATAGGGCCCGGAAATCGTACTCCTTCACATCCCGCTCCAGGTCTTTGACCGCATCGTACCCTTTGTTGGGGTCGGCCCCCGAAAACCCGATGAACACGTCCGGGTACTCTGCCACCAGGTCGCGAACCCAGGTAGAGGGAGTGGACGTTCCGTACAGAACGTCGTTGTCCAGGGCGGGTACCGCGACCAGCATGTTGGCTTCGCGCAGCTCCCGGACGGTCTTCTCCAGCGGGCGCGGCTTGAAGTCAACCTTGAATATCTTCTGGTAGCTCAGTCCCACCGGATTGAGCTTCGGATAACCGTAGAACCCGTTGAGGGTTTCCGGGGTAAAGATCTGCATCATCCAGCAAATGATCTTCGGCATCGTTCCTCATGCCCTCCTTCCAGCCGAATCGTTTCAGAATCGCGCCGCAGGTCAGCCGAGGGTTGGCTTTTTCCTGCCGGCGATTAAGGGCTGCCTGACACGGCGTTTGCCACCCCGGCAAGCCTCTCGCGCAAAAGATGGGCCGTAGTCCGGCCGGCGTTCTTCTTCCGCTTCATGCTCCAGCCGTGGGGGCAGACGTGGACGCAGATGCCGCACACACTCGCGCCATGCGTCTCCTCCCGCCCGCGCAGATACTGCTGGCACTTTCGCGTGTCGAAGCGGACTTCCACCGGGTCTTCGGGGTTGAACTTGATGCCGGTGAATGCCTGCACCGGGCAGAGGTCAACGCACAGGTTGCAATTCTTGCAGTGATCCACCACGGCTGGCACTCCGCCGTCGCCCGTAAGCGGGGCGTCGGTGAGTATGGTGACCCACCGGACCCGCGGCCCATGGGTCTTCGTGGTGAGCAGGCAGTTCTTACCGATCCATCCGTGCCCCGCCAGGCTGGCGACCAATTTGTGGGAGATGAGGCCTCTCAGCTTGGATTGGTCGTAATACCCGCTTGAAGGCACGGGAATCGCCCGGTAGCCGTTTACCTCGATGGCGGAAGCTATCCGCGCGGCCAGGCGGTCCAGCTGGTCGGCTACCCCAACGTAAATGTGGTGCCGGTAGGTGCGCGCCACGTTGCCGTTGAGATGCTGGTGTAGCTCGTCTACTACGCCGTCGGCCAGGGCGACACCTAAGGAGACCCCGACGGGATAATCAGCAAGGAAGTCGCCTCCTAGGTCGGTCACGAATGACCTTACCGGGGTCAGGTTAGCGACGCCGAAGTAGCTTGCCCCCAGGGACGTTGCCTTTTCCAATAGCTGTGCCAGCAGAGTTCCGTCTGTAGCAGTAATGTCTGTGATAACCACGTTGCCCTCCGTTTCAAGCAAGATCACTGCAAGATCGTACCACAGGTGTCCTGGTGGCAGGGGATTATTTGATGCGGGCGGTTCCCCATGCCTGCCTGTCCCAGTTGCAAGCCGTTCATGTTCGCTGAAGTAACGGGCACCCGGAATTGAGGTGAACACCATCTACCCGGCCCACGCCGGGCGGATCAGCCTCCTTCTGCCTCTCCGCCTGCCCCAGGAGGCAACAGGAGATATGATGGATCTTGCGCTGCGCCGCAGTGTTGACTTCCGCCGGTGATATCTGGATATAATTGGGGTAGTAGCGTTGATTCTTGGCTCCGCGGTTCTCCGCGAATTTGACCCAGCCGTACGAGGGGCCCCTTCTTGACGTTGCAGCACGGGTTACAGCGGACCATGACGGATCCCCGGCAGGTGAACATAGACCGGGACCCGGTGGTCGTTTTCTGGGAGTTAACCCTGGCCTGCGCTCTGGCGTGCCGCCATTGCCGGGCCCAGGCCCAGCCCAAGCGCAGCCCTCTTGAGCTTTCCTCTCGAGAGTGTTTCCGCGTGCTGGAGGAGCTTACCTCATTCGACCACCCGCCAATCGTGGTCCTTTCGGGCGGGGACCCGTTCATGCGCCGAGACCTCTTTGACTTGGTGGAGCATGGGAAGGGCCTGGGCCTCCCCATGTCCGTCGCGCCCAGCGCGACGGAACTGGTGACCCGTCAGCGGCTCCAACGGCTCACAGATCTGGGGGTATCTCGCATCTCGCTGAGCCTGGATGGCTCCAGCGCCGCAGTCCACGACCGCTTTCGGGGCGTGGAAGGCTCTTTTGAGCTGACCATGAAGGCCATGTCGCAGGCGCGGGCCGTGGGGCTGGCCTTCCAGATCAACACCACCGTCACCCGTCACTCGGTAGAAGACCTGCCGGCCATCGCGGAGTTGCTGGCGTCGTCCGGGGCGGTGCTGTGGGACCTGTTCTTTCTCGTTCCCACGGGGCGCGCTGAGGCGGAGGACACCATCTCACCGGAAGAACATGAGCGCGTATTTGGCTGGCTATGCGACCTCTCGGGACAGGTACCGTTCTCGGTCAAGACCACCTTGGGCCAGCACTTCAGGCGAGTACAGGTGCTGAGGCGCCTGGCGAGCGAGGGTCAAGGCCTGGACGGGCTGGCTCCGCACCAACTCAGAGAACTCTACCGTGGCGTGCCCAGCAACGATGGCAAGGGCATTCTGTTCATCTCTCATCTGGGCGAGGTGTGTCCCAGCGGCTTTCTGTCCATCTCGGCAGGCAACGTGCGGCGCGACTCGGTGGTGAGCCTGTACCGCGAATCCGCGCTCTTCCGCTCCCTGCGAGACCCTGCGTCGCTCAAAGGCAAATGCGGCCGCTGCCCTTTCAACACGATCTGCGGCGGGTGCCGGGCGCGGGCCTACGCCGTGACCGGCGACCCTCTGGCGCCCGAGCCCTACTGCGTTTTCCAACCCGACGAAGCGCAATACCCCTCTACTCCAGAAGCGGAGAACTGAGCCCAAGAGCCTCACTAGGTCCCGGCGTACTCTGCCCCCACCGCACCGATATCCACCCCTTGCCGGATGAGTTCCTTCTGGACCAGGGCCACTTCGAGGTTTCGCGGGGCGGTGCCGGTGATCGCGGACAGGGCGGCCGCGGTTCCCGCCGCCTGGCCCGTAACCATACAGGCATATTGGGCACGGGTCCATTGGTCCGCCTCATGGGTCTGAGAGATGATCCTTCCGCCTACCGTGAGGCCGTCCACCGCTTTGGGAACCAGTACCCCATAGGGCACCTCAAACCACCGGAGGCTGCCCTCAGCGCCGTTGTGCTCCCTGCTCTCGGGAGCGCCTTCTCTCCCGTCCGCGGTGTGTCCCTTGTAGCCCTCGAAGAGGTACCTCCATACCCTCCCCACACTGGTGGCATGGGTCCTGCCGCCGGTCAACTCGTCACCGGTCAGAAGGTGCTCCCCGCGGATGCGGCGCGTTTCCCTCACGCCCAGATTGGTGGAAGAGCTGATCAGGTAGGCATCCTGGCAGCCCGGGATGCGGCCCTTGACGAAGGCGAACAGCCGCTTGTTCTGCCTCCGTGACTCGATGTCTCCTCTGGTTATATCCCACATGTCGGTGCCGTCGATGTCGTAGACCCGCGCCGAGTTCAGGGTGAGGGTACCCCGGCGGGGATCCACACCTTCCAAGCGCAGGTAGAAGACCTCTTCCGGCACCTCCCCGGCCCTTCTCCCCTCGTCCACCAGGCCGTAGAAACCCGAGAGGCGGATGACCGGGGAATCGGGGTCCGTGATGTGGTGTGCGCCGTACATCTGGAACTGCTCCGGGTTCTGGCGGCAGAAGCGGAGAAGCACTTCAAGGTCGACCCCGCCGATGCGGATCAAGGTGTTCACCGGGCGCATCTTGTTGTCCGCCTCTCTGCCTTTCACCGTGGGGCACCCGGCCGCGTGGGCCATATCGCCGTCTCCGGTGGCATCCACCACCGTTTTGGCCAGGATCGCCTGTCTTCCAGATTTGCTCTGGATAATGACCCCCCGGACCCGGCTGCCCTCCATCAGGGGCTCGACCGCCCAAGTATAGAGAAGCAACCTGGCGCCGGCCCCCAGAAGGAGGTCCAGCTCCAGGTCCATCAGGGCTTCGGGGTCGAAGTTCACCAGCGGGCCGGTCGAGGCTTGGCCGCGCTCCAGCAGCTTGTTGGTCACCTCTTTGGCGACGCCGGTCATGTTCTCGGCGGGGCAGTTCCAGGCATTCATCAGCACCGCGGTCGCCGCGCCGCCGAGCACGCCGTTCCTTTCGATCAACAGGGTTTCGGCGCCGGTGCGCCTGGCGGCCAACGCGGCGCCGAACCCGGCGGGGCCTCCTCCGGCCACCAGCACGTCGCACTCCGCCGCCACCGGTATCTCCCGACGAGGCTCGGTCACCACTTTCCTGTCTCTTAACATAACCTCCTTTGCAAGCCCAGGGTTACTCCCGCTTGGTGACCGGCACCGATGAATTGGCTCACCGGCCTTAACGGCGGGTTCCCTCCGGCGCTTTCGCATAGAGCAGCAGAAAGAGACGGTGGAAAGGGAGCCTCCCACAACATGGGTAGTGGGAAGCTCCTCTGAGATATCGCCCACCGGCCTCACCGGCGTGCGGAAGGCTCAATCCGCGCCTAGGCCCGGTCCTTTATGACGGCCGTGGAGGGAGCCGCGATGCACCGGTAGAGCATATTTTTCCCGGCGGGACCGCCCACCACCGTAATCTCAATGTGGTTGGCGTTTTCCATCACCGGCAGGATTATCCGGTCCTGCTCCCACTCGGAGAGGTTCATCAGCCACTCCCAGTGCGTGCGGATCGTGTCGGGGGCGTTACGCGGCTTGTTCAGAAGCCGCTTGGCGCTGATGCGGCATTGGTGGAAGACGTACTCCCGTACCGCCTTCTTGGACCAGCCGGCCTTTCCGCAGATGTTGGCGTGCTCCGGGCCGAACATGAGCAGCATCCGATAGTACGGGTCCGGTCCGGGGTGAGTTTGGGCAAGGTACTCGCCTCCGGGGATGGCGCCAAAGAACGCGAAGCTGTTCAGCACTCCCTCCGGCGTCCAGTTGTCCAGGTCGTTTACATCTATCTCGTCTCTGGTGGCAAAGAGGGTTACGGTGCTCGCGTCCTTGTCAAACCCCTTCTCGACGTGGAAGGCCTCCCAGGGGCTCTCTTCCTCATTTTCCGCGACACACATGCTGAACTTGCGGGCCGAGCCGATAGTGTCCAGGTCCATGTGGCCGGGGTAGCAATGTCCGACGTTCATCATGATGAGCCTGAGGGCCCTGCCCAGGACAATGTTATGCCGGGACTGGGCCCCCGGCCCCAAAGCACATCGTTTGGAGTTGATGCCAATCTCTTGGGCGATCGGCCCGTTGACGACCATGAGCGGCGCATGGGGGCTGGTGGACATGGCCATGCCTCGGACCCGGTCTCCCAGGCCGGTGTAGGCCTCGCAGGTGGCGATGAGGATGGGCAGGTGCACCGGTTCGCAGCCGGCCATCACGGCGTTGATGGCGATCTTCTCCACGGTGGCAAGGCCGGACCCGGGTTGAAGCACCGTTATCACGTCACTAGGGCTCCGGGTGGTGCCCTTCAGCATCCGCTCCACCTTCTCCGGTGTCGCGGGCACGATGGGGAAGCCGTCGCCCCACTCGAACTCCAGGAACTGCCGGTTCATCTTGTCGAA
>CAJWBT010000164.1 GCA_913020235.1 uncultured Chloroflexota bacterium | reverse complement strand
CAGACCCCTCGCTTCACTCGGGGTGACATGTTCCAGGGTACTTTTGAGGCAAGGCCGTAAAGCGGGACTGAGGGGGAGTTGCTCGTCTTAGAGTTTGCCCATGTAAGGCATAAGAAGTTGTGCACAGGTCAGTAAGCTTGTTCCTATCAGGGGGAAGCGAAGCCGGCAACCCGAGGCCCGTCAGCCGCTGAGCGCCGGCAGCCCCGCTTCCTGGCGGGCGTCATTGATGTGCTCCAAGATCCGCACCCGCAGCGGCGCCAACTCGTAGCCGATGTCCGCCAGCATCCGGCTGTTGTCCAGCATGTAGACGTGGGGCACGGCCTGGTCGCCCATGGTGATCTCGGCGTCCGGTATGATGCTGCGGACAGCATCGGCCATGTCCCGGACGGTCGCCAGGTGGCCCCCGCTGATGTACACCGGATGGTTGAGCCGGTCGCTGAGGGCGGCTCGCACGAAAATCTCGGCGGCGTCCTCGGCGTGGATCATTGGCGACCGTTCGTCCGGGTGGAAAGCCATGGAAACGGGCTTGCCCACGGCGGGCAGCGACATCATCAGGCCCCCGATCATCCCGGTCATCCCCGTTACCCGGCCGTGGCCGAAAACGGTGCAGATGCGTATCCCCCGCAGGTCCAGACCGTAGCGGGCGACGTACTTTGCGGCGGAGAAGTCGTTGACCACCTTGGTCATCCCGTAAACGTTCACCGGGTTGTTCAGGTCGTCCTCGTTGATCAGCCGGTCGCCGAAAGTCTCCTGGACCCCGAAAACGGCGATGGAACTAGCGTAGACCACCCGCTTTACGCCGGTCCAGCGGGCCACCTCGAAGACGTTGTTGGTGCCCTGGATGTTGACCTGCATCGCGTAGTGGGGCCGATCCTCGGTGTCCGGGGGCAGCATGGCCGCCATGTGGATGATCCGATGGACCTGGTGGGTGTTCACCGCCTCCAGAAGATGGGGAATCTCGGTAATGTCGCCCCGGTAGACCTTGATACGGTCCAGAAAGGGTTGGAGGTTGGCGCGAGGTGGGGCCACGTCGAAGCAGACCACCTCCTCGCCCCGCTCCACCAGTTTGCGGATGATTCGGTTGCCGATAAAGCCGGTGCCGCCGGTGACCATGACGGACATAGAGAAGCCTCCTGCCAAGGATATTGGCTGAACGGGCGTGGGTGTGGCTATTGACCGTTTCCCCCGAAGTCGCGTCCATCATACAAATATGGGAGCAGGGGCGCAATCCCCGGCGGCGCGGCTCGGGAAGAAGCCATTCTGTGGAGGTATTAGGGGGTATTGGGAGGTTGATTTCATTGACACTAAGCTCACCATATTGCTACCATTTTTGAATGAGATTGAGTTTGCAAGTTTCCTGCCGCCGGGCAAGGTGAGGCGACAATGAAGAAACCCATATCGGTAATCATGATTCTGGCAGCCCTCGTGCTCGCAACCCTGGCCGCCGGGCCTGTTTACGGCGGAAATGGCGGGGGTGATGGGCTGGATAAGGCCGACCAAGCCCGGCAGCGACATACCGCCGCCCTCATGGCCAATCAAGGGGTCGTCGGCGTGGCTGTGGGACTCAATCCGGCCGGCAAAGGCGCCGTGCTGGTCCTGACGGCCGCGGCGGGAGTCGCCGGAATTCCTGGGCAATTGGACGGCGTCCCGGTCCGCGTGATGGTCACCGGCGAGATCTTCGCCCGATGCCATAAGGGTAAGAACGATCCCAAGGGATGTGGCGGCCCCCCACCAACGCCGACTCCGGCGCCCGATCCTGGAACCGACTGCACTAGCACGACCGGACACTTCCGGCCCGCGTGTATCGGCATATCAACCGGTCATCCGAATATCACCGCCGGCATCATCGGCGCAAGGTTGACCGACGGGACCGACGTTTACGCCCTCAGCAACAACCACGTCTACGCCGACGTCAACGCCGCCAACATCGGTGACGCCGTAATACAACCGGGCACCTACGATGGCGGTAGTTCCCCTGCCGACGACCTCGGCACACTCTTCGACTTTGAGCCCATTGATTTTGGGGCAACCAACACCATAGACGCCGCCATCGCCCTATCCTCAACTGCCCTTCTCGGCAACGCTACTCCGGGAGACGGCTACGGAACGCCGAAGTCGACCACCGCCGAAGCGTTTGTCGGCCAACGGGTCATGAAATATGGCCGGACCACCGGACCGACCAAGGGCAGAGTTTACGCCCTAAATGCCACGGTGGACGTAAACTATGGCGCCGCTGGTGTGGCGACTTTTGTTGACCAGATCATTATAACGCCAGGTGGATTCAGCGCCGGCGGCGATTCGGGCTCGTTGATCGTTACGGACCCCAAGGGCAAGGACAAATCCGGCGCCCGCCAGCCGGTTGGCTTGCTGTTCGCCGGCAGCAACACCGTCACTATCGCCAACCCCATCGATCCGGTGTTGGCCCGGTTTGGCTTGACCATCGACGGGGAGTAGCCTCCAAGTACCCGTTCGAGCAACCTATCGGGACGTGAATTGCAGGGAAGGGGAGCATTGCCCTCTTCCCTGCGCCGTTTTTTACGGGGCAGGGTTGATCCAAGACCGGACTGATCTGCTCCGGCTGTTCTTGTTTCGGCTGTGAACATGGTTGGTATTGGCCGCCTTCCCCCGGCTAACCGGCCTGGGGCCGGCCGGTGAGCTAGAGGGCACCCCAGCGCGACAAGGTGAAGACAGAGTGCCGGAAAAGTCCATCGAATCCGTTCTGAGGGAGCACACCCCTGGCCTGATGTCGCTGCCCGGAGTGATGGGCACCGCTCAGGGGGAGCGGGCCGGCCGGCCATGTATCAGAGTCTTCGTCGTCGAAAAGACCGCGGAACTCCTCAAGCAGATCCCATCGGCAATCGATGGCTACCAAGTCGCCGTTGACGAGACCGGGGAATTTAGCGCTCTGGACGAAGCGCATTAAAGCGGCCGCTTGGCGGGCATGCCGGGACGCCGGGGGTATTTGGCAGGGGTGGACTGCACCTTCTCGACTGCTACCACCACCCGGTCGTCGGCCAGGCCGGTGACTCGGACCGGGTGCACATCGTCCAGGCGCCCACCTAGCAGGTCCAGCGCCCGGGAGGCGCTGGTCAGCTCGTCCTCGATGCCGGCCTGTTTCAGCAGCACCGCCCGGCCCCCCAGGCAGCAGAAGGGCAGGGTGTACTCCAGGAGGGTCGGCACCGAGGCCACGCCCCGGCTCACCGCCAGGTCAAAGGACTCCCGCAGCTCGGGCCGGTGCGCCAACTCCTCGGCCCGCGCGGTGTGCACCTCCACGCCGGAAAGGCCCAGGGCAGCCACCAGGTGCTCCAGGAACCTGGCTTTCTTGCCTACCGACTCCACCAGGGCCAGGCGGATGTCTGGGAAAGCTAGCTTCAACGGCAGGCCGGGAAACCCGGCTCCCGTCCCCACGTCCACCACCCGGAGCCGGGGGGTCATGCCGCCGGGGACCGCCAGGCACACGGTGAGGGAGTCTACGAAATGCTTTGCCTGGATCTCCAGGTATCGAGTGATCGCGGTCAGGTTTACGCGCTGGTTCCAAAGAGCCAGCTCCCGGTGGTACGCCTCGAACTGGTCCAGCTGCCGCGGCGTCAGCGCTAGGCCCAGTTGGGCGGCCCCTCGGGCCAGTATCTCCATTCGCTGAGACATCACCGGCATTATATCGGACGTCAATCCCGGCCGCACCGAACGAGCCACCCGTGGTTCAACGTGGGATATCCAGCCCAAGGCTCCGAGTTGGGGACGCGGACAAAGGTACTCGACCGCTCCGGACACGTCGAATGGTGGCCGGCCATCCTCTGAGCAGCTTGCCTTTCCCTTGGGGCCGGAAGGCGCGGAGCGAATTGACAGGGCCGAAGGCGGGCCGTAGAATTAGCTCCGTGTTGCCCAACTCACCCAATTTCAACCAACCCGTGTATCTGAAAGACGGTCGAGACCGAGGGCCAAACTCCAACCCTGTACAAGTCGCGGAGGGGTAGGAATGACAACTAGAGCATATCTGCTGGTGGAGACGGCGGTTGGCAAAACCCGGGAAGTAGCCGGCACTTTGAAGGGCTTGGAAGGCATCGAGTCAGTGGACGTGGTCACCGGCCCCTACGACATAATAGCGGTGATCGGCGCAGTTGACATGACCGTGGTGGGGAACCTGGTTACCGGGCACATACACACGGTCCCCGGTGTGGTGCGGACGGTGACCTGCGTAGCTGTAGGCTCCTAGGCCGCTCGGGCGGCCGCCTCCGGGGCCCCTTACCGCGCGACCATCGGGTAGTTGCCCCTCTATTCCTCGAACAGGAGACTCGCCGTGGACTTCAAGTTCAGCTCGGAAGACGACGCCTTTCGCGAGGACCTTCGCGGTTTCGTCCAGGCGGAGCTTCCTTCCGATTGGGAGGGCCTCGGCCGGTTCCCCGGTGAGGACGACTGGGACTTTACCCGGCAGCTGCGCAAGAAACTGGCGGGCAGGGGCTGGCTGACCATGCACTGGCCGGAGGCGTACGGCGGTCAAGACGCTTCCCCGGTGCGCTCGACCATCTACAACGAGGAAATGACCTACCTGCGGGCTCCGGGCCGGGACATATTCGGGGTCCGGATGCTGGGCCCCACTTTGATGATCCACGGCTCCGAGGAGCAGAGGCGGGACCACCTTCCCCTGGTCGCCCAAGGTGAGGTCCAATGGTGCCAGGGGTACAGTGAGCCGGAATCGGGGTCGGACCTGGCCTCCCTCAGCACCCGCGCCGTCCGGGATGGCGACGACTTCGTCATCAACGGCAGCAAGATTTGGACCACCTTGGCCCACCGGGCGGATTGGATAATGCTTCTGACCCGCACCAACCCGGACGCTCCCAAACACCGGGGGATCAGCTTTATCCTGGTGGACATGAAGACCCCGGGCATCGAGGTGCGGCCTATCGCCAACATGGCCGGCGGCCAGGAGTTCAACCAGGTAATCTTCGATAACGTCCGGGTTCCCCGCAGGAACGTGGTGGGCGAGGAGGACCGGGGCTGGTACGTGGCCGTGACCCTGCTGGACTTCGAGCGGTCCGGCATCGACTATTCGGCCTCAGCCCACCGGTTGCTGGACGACGTGCGGGGGTACGCCGCCGAGACCACGCGAAACGGCCGGCAATTGATCGACACCCCCTGGGTGCGCAACCTGCTGGCCGACCGATACATCGAAACCGAAGTAGCCCGCCTGATGGCCTACAACGTGGCCTACATGCAGGGTGAGGGACTGGTGCCCAACAAAGAGGCGTCCATGAGCAAGGTGTTCGGGAGCGAGGCGCTCCACCGGGCAACGGTGGCCGGGGTGGAGATCCTGGGCCCGTACGGAGCGCTGAGCCAGGACGACCGGTTGGCGCCCCTCAGCGGCCGGGTCCCGGAAAGCTGGCTGATCAGCTTCTCCCACCCAATTGCCGCGGGGACCTCCGAAGTCCAGCGGAACATCATCGCCAGCCGGGGTCTGGGCCTTCCCCGGGGCTGAGGTCCGGCTCGGGCTTTGGCCGCGGGGTTGGAGTTAACCACCTCTCTTACTCAGGAGCCGGCCCGTCCCCCATTCTCTTCATGGAGCTTGTCCTGGGTTGTCATTCCTCGGTGGGGTGCCGCCTATGGGTGAAATCAGTTCATGTGGCCCTCACCCCGGCCTTCGGCCACCCTTCTTCCGGTGGCAGCGGGGCTCAGGCGACGTTGGTTACGTTCCGCGCAGCAAATTGCTACGCCGCCGCGAAGACTTGCAGCGCCACACCGTCCAGGTCCGGCGCCGCTTCCCGGCAGCGGCGCATGATCCGAAAGACGGTCCGCACCGTCACCGAGAAACGCTCCGCAGCCTCGTCCACGGTAAGGTCCTCTGACCGCATCGTCGACCAGACCGTCAGGTCGC
>CAJWBT010000163.1 GCA_913020235.1 uncultured Chloroflexota bacterium | reverse complement strand
TGCGGTGGATGTCTTCCTCGTTGTGCAACGACGCGTGTTTGACCGTGACGCCGCTTATTGTCACCGGCTCCAGGACAGCGTAAGGGTTGAGGCTGCCGGTGCGGCCCACGTTGATGCCAATGTCGAGCAGTTGGGTGACGGCTCGCTCCGCCGGGAACTTGAAGGCGATGGCCCACCTGGGCTCGCGGCCCGCCACTCCCAGGGCTTCCTGATAAGCGCTGGTCGCGACTTTGATCACTACGCCGTCCACCTCGTAGCCAAGATCGTGCCGCCGCTCCATCCACGTCCGGTAGTAGTCGTGGGCTTCCTCCAGGGTACGGCACAGCCGGTTGGCGGGATTGACGCGGAACCCCAGCGTCTTGAGCCACTCCAGGGATTCCCAGTGGCCCTCGGGCAGGGAGGTATCACCGGCGCCGGCCAGACCGTACACCCAGATTTGGAGATTTCGCGCTGCGGTAACTTTTGGGTCGAGCTGCCGCACGCTTCCGGCGCCGGTGTTTCTAGGATTGGCGTACAGGGGTTCGCCGCGTTCGGCACGCTCCCGGTTCAGCCGCCGGAAGTCTTCCACGGGCATGTACACCTCGCCCCGGACCTCCAAATTGGGGGGCTGGTGTCCCAGTAACGTGATGGGAACGCTTCGAACTGTGCGCAAATTCTGGGTAACATCCTCCCCAAAGTACCCGTCACCCCGGGTTGCTCCCCGCACCAAGACGCCATTCTCGTAGATGAGACTGACCGCAAGTCCATCGATCTTCAGCTCGCAGACCAGGTCGAACTCGGCGTCGTCCAGCAGGGTCTTGATGCGCCGGTACCAGGACTGAAGCTCCTCCAGGTTAAAGGCGTTGGCCAGGCTGAGCATGGGCGACCGGTGCTGCACCTGGGAGAAACCCTCGGCGGGGGCGGCGCCCACGCGTTGAGTGGGGGAGTCAGCGCTGACCAGCTCCGGGAATTCTCCCTCAATATGGAGCAGCTCCCGCATCAAGGCGTCGTACTCGGCATCGTCGACAACCGGATCGTCCAAGACGTAGTAGCGATGGTTGTGGCGGTTGATCTCGCTACGCAGCTCTACCACCCGTTGGTAGACGCCGGTTTTAGCCATGCCCCACGTTTCTCCGGTTGATCGGCTTGCCTGTAAGGTATAATATCACTTCTGTTGCCGGGGCAAGATACGTTATAGGCTGCAAGATTCGCATTCCGCGCGCCACCAGCCCACCTGGTGCCCGGAAGCGCTTCCCATCTTGGGTCGCCCAACTCAACGGTGCAGAAGCCGCGGGCCATTGCCGGCCGGTGCTTCTTGCCCTCGCGAGAAAGCCGAACCGACCCCACGTTGTGGTACCCTGGATAATCGTGGTGGGTCCGCCTTTTGGGACCCAGAAAGCCAGCGATCGGCACCACTTCTCCTAGCCCTGGCTGCCAAAATGGCCTGGGCATGACGCGAGTTTCGTGAACTCCCCCGGGGCGACATCGGTCGCCATCCGCAAAACGAAGGTGATCTGAATATGGCAGAAACCCTCGCCGGCCAAGAGGCCGGCGACCAGCGGCACACCATGCGCCAAAAGGGGTCCTTTATCCTGGGCGGCCTGAGCACAGGCCACGGCGTCTTCCACTGGATCAATCACAGCTTCATGGTGATGCTGCCCGAGGTCGAAGAAACCTTCAACCTGAGTTCCGTCCAGGTCGGAGCGATAAGCTCTACCAGGGAAGTTGCCGGGGGCGTGATCGCTCTGCCCGGAGGGGCATTGACCGATATGACGCGGCGCTACTGGGGAGCGGTTCTGGCGGTGTGCATGGTGGTGTTCGGGCTGGGCGGAATGGTGATGGGGTTCTCTCCGGTGTATCCGATACTCCTGGTGGGCATGGCAATGCTAGCCATATCTTCATCCATCTGGCACTTGCCTGGTGTGGCAGCCCTTTCCCTCCACTTCGCCCACCGTCGCGGTGCCGCCCTCTCCATACATGGAATCGGGGGCAGTGCGGGAGACATACTGGGGCCGATACTCACCGGCTTCCTGCTGGGCGTCTTGACGTGGCAGGAAATCATCGGAATATACGCGGCGATTCCTCTTTTTCTCGCATTCCTGGTCTTTTGGGCCTTCCGGGACATTGGAAGACTCGGCTCCAGCGCATCTGAGACACCAAACTTCAGGGCCCAGATGTTGCAAAGCCGGAGCATCCTCAGGAATATGAGGTTATGGGGTATCACACTGGTGGCAGGCATCCGCGGCATGGCTTTCGTCGCCCTGATTACCTTCTTGCCCCTCTACCTCGATGACGTAGCGCATCTGAGCAAAGGGTTGCGGGGGGTTTACTTCGCGACGCCGATGGTGGTTGGGATGTTGTTCACGCCCGTAATGGGATACTTTTCGGACCGTCTTGGGAGAAAGCTGGTCCTGATTCCAGGCATGATCTTCCTGTCAACGATGGTACTGTTGCTGGCGCTGATCGGCGAGGGAGTCGCCCTGCCGATCATCATCGGACTGATGGGGATGTTCCTGTACAGCGACCAGCCCATTCTGATGGCGGCGGCCCTGGACATCGTGCGGGAAAGCGTGGCCGGAACAACTCTCGGGGTACTCTCCTTCTCCCGGTTCGGTCTCAGCGCCGCTTCACCGTTGATTGGCGGCATCTTGTACGATATCGACAAAACATATCCCTTTTTCTATGTCGCTGGCCTGTTCGCCCTGGCGACATTGCTCCTGTTGGCCGTGCCCTTGGGGGCAGGTAACCAGATTGCCGACCCTGAGCCCGGTGATCGCCACGGGGACCGCGCCGCCCGGTAAGGCCTCAGGCTTTCCGCCCGGCGGCGCCCCTACTTCAGGCCAGCTTCGGGCGTGCTTGCCAAGAGCTTCTTGGCCAACACGATGTTGGGGGTTGGCGTGGGGTCCACGCCCTGAAGTAGGGCCAGGTAATAGCTTGCATAGTCTCCCATCAGTACCATGCCCAAGAGTTCAGCAAGGGGAGATCCGGTTCCGCCTTGCAATATCTGATGGGGAATCTTGCTCCGCCGGAGGAGTTCGGCAACAACGGAGAAGTACGGCTCGGTGGCGTCCGCCCCCGAACCAGGTTGCAGTAGCAGTGTGATGGTCCGGCCCGCGGCGGCTGGCCCGGCGCCGGAAGCTTCCACCGAGTTGTGCAGCACCTCCGGCACTGTCTCGAAAAAGGCCCAGACCTTGGAGTTCTCGTTGAACTGGCACTTCCAGCGCCGGGCAACTCCCGTGAAGAGGCCGCCCCCGTAGACCAGGATGAGCTTGCCTCGCAGCTTCATGGCCAGTTGTTTGGCCGGGTTTTCCCGCATGGGAATATCTTCGGTCAAGCACGAAAGGGTTCGGTTCAGCGACTCGACGGCGCCGCGCACCTCTTCTTCTTCGATCTCCACCAGGCCCAGACGTTGCAGCACACCCAAAAGCAACATCAGGTTATATCCGACGGCGGACCGGGGCTCCACGGAAATGCCCACATCCAGCAACGGAACACCGTAGGCCCTGCCTCGCTCCGCCAGGGCCCCACCGCTGGTGATCGCCAACACCCGGCCTTTGGCCTGCAACGCTTGCCGGAACAGAGCGAGGGTCTCTTTGGTAGCTCCGGAATAGCTGCACGCGACGAACAGGGTACTTTCGTCAAGCCAAAGGGGCACACGAAGGTCTCGGACCACCCAGATAGGCACCGTCCCCTGGACCGAGGCGAAGTCGGCCGCCAAGTCACCGGCAATGGCCGACCCGCCCATGCCGCCGACAACGACCTTGGTGCTTGAAACCCAATCTTTTGGCGGCGCAAAGGTACGGGTTTCCTGCCAGGCTACCTCGCAATGACCGGGCAAAGCCCTCAGCCGCTCCCGCAACCCCGAGGGGTCCAGACGGGAGTACAGCTTCGGATCATCCAGCTTGTACTTGGCTCTTGGAGACATGTGTCACTCGCTCGGGAAATCCCCGCGCCGGAGAGCGCGTCGCCGTCCTACGGATGCAAGGTTGGCGTATAGCATCCCCGGCCCCAGCATGTGCGTCAAGTTTCAATCCTTGGACTGGTGGACACCTTCCTGGAAGCAGACTCCCCGCTGGACCCTTTCGTCGAGCCAGGGTTCAATCCTGCGCTGGAACCACGGCTGCAGCCGCCGGCCGAAAGGTAGAAGCAGGGGCCAACCCCGGTAAGCCTGAATGACGTTCATATTTGGGGCGAGGAACGCTCTGTCAAACCTTTTCAGCAGCCGGTAAGTGATGAAGTAGGCGAGAGGCCTGAGCCGGTTATGTAAATGATCGGTCGTTACGTGGGCCAGGTGGGCCAACACAACCGCCAGAAGCAATGGATGATAGAACACCAAGGCCAACGTCAAGAGACCGGCTGCCGAATACTCCCAGGCATGGAGGAACACGAATACCCTGTTCGGCCGCCCTTTGACGTACCATTGGTAGAAGTCGTACAAATGGTCCGCGTCCATCAGTACGCCGAATCCCAAGGTCAAGGCGCCAGCCTCGTGCGAGCCGGTAGCTGCCCCTACCCCAACGCCTACCGCACCCGAGATAAGGGTATGGCCTACAGGACCCATGCCGCGCCCGTCACCGCACCGTCCAAGGGAGTGGAGATCGATACCCTGAAGCCGGTTCCGGTTCCGGTTCCGAACACCGGGCCAAGGTCCTCGGCCTGGATAGCTACATCGATACGAGTCCCCCTCGACAAACCAGCTTCCCATCCGCGTTGAGGTCCCAGGATATCCTCGGCTGTAGCTGCAAGTGAAGAGTTCAACCCGGGCTCCCTTGGTGAGGATGCCGGTGTGAGACGACCACCTGCCCGACGGATTTGATAGTACCCATCCCAGCTAAACCGGCGGCGCAAGAAGTGTACCGCCTTGATCACCCAATATCACCTCACCTCCGCTATTATATCCTTTGGTGCAGGCGCCTCCAAGCTTTCCCACCCTAATCGATTCATGCCGGGGCCCACTCGAAAATTCATGGGCCCGCTAGTACTCAGTCAACCTAAATCGGCAATTGTCATTTTGAGCGAAGCGAAGAATCTCAGCGTAACGATAAGATTCCTCGTCGCTCTGCTCCTCGGAATGACATCCTTTCAAAACCAAGTTGGCTGAGTACTAGCTACCGATGGCCCGCCAATAGCCGACCAAGGTGTGGCTACCCTACCCCAAAATGGATTCCCGATCTAGCGATTGGTCTCCGCAATACTGCCGTGGTGATGGCTCCAGTCCCCCACCCCCTGCCGGGTTTGGCAGGGGGTGGGAATAGTCAACACTAGCTGGTAGACTGACCGTTGGAGCACCATGCGATCTCAGGAACGGCTCCCGCGGCAACTTGACTTTATAAGATGCACTGCCTAGAATTTCAACCAGCGGCGAAGACAACATTCAGCCGCCTTGATAATGATGGTAACTGGAAGGCAATCGGGTGCTTTTGGTCATATCTCGTAGTGGCATCACCCTTTTTCGTTTAGCGGGTTCAGCGGGTCGATAGACATGATGAAGATCATCCGAGCCTTGACCAATCAGCCGCTGATTAGCTCCTTTCTCGTACTGGTCATCTCCGGACTGTCACTGAAACGATGGCTTGTCATGGAGGCTTTTGGCCTGGCGGCAGTCGGCATAGGCATAGTGTTTGCGCTCCAGTTTTCCTTGGGGCCCGGATTCCATTCCTTCGTGGGTACCCTGAGCCTCCGGGATACAGCTCCAGCAATCAGAGGCGGCGTTTTCATTGCTCTCGGCCTCGTAGTGGCTGGCGGCGCAACCTTCGGCCTGTTTAGATCTGTCGCCGGAGCCTGGTCACGGAGAGGGCGCTGGGCACTCCTGGACCTCTTGTACATCGAAAGGGTGCTGGGCGGCGGGCCGAGGGTTGTCGCCCTCGGGGGCGGCAGCGGACTGCCCAGCCTGCTG
>CAJWBT010000162.1 GCA_913020235.1 uncultured Chloroflexota bacterium | reverse complement strand
CGGGGATAGCTGCGTTACCGTGGCGGTGGCCTACAACCCCATCACCGTCAACAACAGGTACGGCAATACCGGGGAATCCATCTTGTCCTCCCTGGCCGACACCATGAAGTCTGCTTGCCTGGGCCAAAAATTCCCCGGCCAATGGGCGATAGTCGTCGGCCCGGAGCACGCGCTGACCTTGAAAGAGGGGGGGTGGAGCCGTCGCAACATCCAGGATTATCTGATTGAGCACGCCAGCCGCCCTCTCGCCGAGCTGATTCGCCTGGGAGTGGCTCAGGGGCCCGAGAAACCCGGCGACGATAAGCTGGTCCTTCACTGCGCCGAAACACCGGAGGATATCCTGCTGCTCATGGGCGGCGGTACCGGGGGCCGCAACAGCGCCATCATCGATATGGGCGGCTTCAAGATCCGCACCCGCAAGATAGACCTGTCCGGCGCTTAGGACCGCGGCCCTCACCCCCATCCCTTCGGCAAGTCTCTCTTCGTAAGGGGGAAGGAATTGGTCCTCTGCCCCTTACGAAGGGGGAGAGCTAGAGGGGGTCGTAGGCGGTCCTTCAAGGCCAGGTTGGCCCCGTGGCCGTAACGTCCTGCCCGGTGGAATGAAGGTTCGCTGCCATTGGGCCGAACGTTTGGCGGCCCACGGTTTTTCTGAGTTGACGCAACCGGGAGGCCGGCTATGAAGTACGGATTCACGTTGACGACACGCGGCCCCCTGGCCACACCGGAGGGATTGACCGCCATAGCCAAGCATGGCGAGGACCTGGGATACGATACTCTCTTCATCGGCGACCACATCCTGGTCCCCCGGGACATCGCTTCCCGCTACCCCTACACCGAGGGCGGCGAATTCCCCGGCACCCCCACTGGGGCGTCTCTGGAGCAGCTAACCCTGCTGTCGTTCCTCGCCGGGCGGACCCAGACGATACGGTTGGTGACCGGCGTCTTGATCGTGCCCCATCGCAACCCACTGGTGGCCGCCAAGGCGCTGGCTACCATGGACGTCCTCTCTGGGGGCCGCCTGGTGGTGGGCGTGGGAGTGGGCTGGATGCGGGAGGAGTTTGAAACCCTCGGCCTTCCCCCTCTGGAAGAACGGGGCGCGGTGACCGACGAGTACATCCGGGCCTTCAAAGAACTCTGGACCAGCGAAGACCCTACCTTTGAGGGCAAGTACTGCCGGTTTGGCAACATCGGCTTTCAGCCCAAACCGGTGCAGAAGCCTCACCCGCCGATCTGGGTGGGTGGTGAGAGCCGCCGGGCGCTGCGGCGCGTCGCGGAATTGGGCGACGGCTGGTACCCCCTGGCGTCGAACCCAGCTTTTCCCATCGCCACGCCGGAGCAGCTGGCCGTGGCGATGGAGCGCCTGGGCGCGTACGCCCGCCGGTACGGACGAGACCCGGCTGAGATCGAGGTATCCTACAGGACCCACATATTCGAGCTGAATGGGAACGGCGGCAGCGGGGCTTCCTCGGACGGGGAGCGGCCTCCCCTGGTGGGGAACGCGGACCAGATCGCCTCCGACATCCGGCGATTTGAGGGTATGGGTGTTAACCGGTTGGTATTTGATTTCCTCCGCCAGTCCCAGGATATGGACGATGTGCTCAAACAGATGGAGGAGTTTGCCACCCAGGTGTGGCCCAGGGTGTGAACCCTCGACCGAAGCCCCTGCGCCTCAGAGACGCGGATTGGCCGGAGCGCCAATTTGGGAGCTTCTACAATCTTTAAAACGGATTCGGAGGGATGAGATGCCCAGATTTTCCGCCAACGGGGTGAACCTACACTACGAGGTCACCGGCGAGGGGTTTCCCCTGGTGTGGAGCCACGAGTACTCGGGCGGCCCCGAGAGCTGGGACCCCCAGGTGAAGTTCTTCTCCCGGCGCTACCAGGTGATTACCTATTCGTCCCGGGGATACCCGCCCTCGGACGTGCCGGAAAACCCTGAAGCCTACTCCCAGGATATCGTGGTGGAGGACTTGCGTCTGCTGCTGGAGCACCTGCGCATCCAGCAGGCCTTTATCGGGGGCCTGTCCATGGGGGGCGCCGTCGCTCTGAACTTCGGTATCGCTCACCCACAGCTGGCCAAGGGGTTGATCATCGCCTCCGCCGGCAGCGGTTCCGATTCCAGCATCCGGGAGAAATGGCTGGTGGACGGCCAGGCCATGACCGACCGGCTGCTGTCGGAAGGGATGGAAGCCGTGGCCAAGGACTACGCCAGGGGCCCCGCCAGGGTGCAGCTTCTGCGCAAAGACCCCAAGGGGTGGCAGGAGTTTTACGAGGGACTGGCGGCCCACTCCGCACTGGGTGCGGCGTTGACCTACCGGGGTTTCATGCTAAAGCGCCCCACGACCTACTCCCTGGAGGAGAAGCTGCGACAGCTTCAGGTGCCGGCCCTGATCCTGGTTGGCGACGAAGATGACCTCTGCGTTCAGCCTGCGGTATTCATGAAGCGGAATATACCGAGGGCCGGGCTGGCCGTGTTCCCCCAGAGCGGCCACGCCATCAACCTGGAGGAGCCGGACCTTTTCAACCGGACGGTACTGGACTTCCTCACCGCGGTGGAGACGGACCGCTGGCCGGAGCGGCAGGTGTAGTAGTACGGAGGATGACTAGGCTAACAAGTGCAAGATGCAGGAGTTCGAATGGACTTTCACCGAAATATCTTCTACTACTACCGAGGCCCAACCAAAGGCTCGGACCCGCACGATTGGCAGTTGGAAAACAATTCAACCAAGGCCTTGATCAACGTGCTGGAAAACACAGGCCCGGTGGTCAGCGATAATTTCCTTCGGTGGCTGGGGACGGCCACGAGATCGCGAGAGCTATTCTTCGAGTTACAGAAAGCGACGATAGGCGAATATCGAATCCACTCAGCTGACCAAAGGCTGTTGCTGCTCATCACACGAGAAATACGGGAGTGGGAAGATCAAAAGCGCACAGTGGCGACACGAAGTCGGAGTATACCAGATGCGTGGATATACAACGATGAATTGGTCGTAGCTGTGGAGAGCAAGCTCGGCTCGAACCCAGATATCGACCAAATGGAAGCCCACAGAGAGCTTCTAGGTGGTGACTGCTCCGAAACAAATAAGACTTGGCAAAAAGTACATGAGTGCTTCGAACAGATGAATAATGGCAAGCTGGCCCAACCCGACCACTTTCTGGTGGGTCAATTCACACAATATTTGGAGTACACGGGAATGGCTATCACAGAAAAGCTGACTGAGGAGCACTTCGACTTTCTGCTGAACCCCGTGGACCCAAGAGGTCGAGCCTGGATACGGGGAACCTTGGAAGCCTTAACGCGGGAATTGTCGGGGACGTTGCCTGGACCGCCCCGCAATGTGGTCGTAGGCAATATGGAAAGGCAGTCTGGAGGATGGTCTGGGTGTTGGGTTGCAATGTGCCATGCTGAGCGGCCTAGCCAGGAGGCACATATCACTGTCGAAATACTGCCGCAGTCACTGCAAGTCTTTGCCAATGCTGAAACAGCGGGCGGGGCCGGTAAACTGCTGAAGGCTTTACACAGCAATGCTAAAGAATTCATGGCTGAGTTGCGAGATTTGGAAGGGTTCTACGCCGTTGCTACTCACCGGAAACCTTTAACACCCAGGCGGTTCGAATACATACCCATTACAGAACTCAGATGTGGAGCCTATATTTCGGAGGACTCTTTTGCTCATTTGGTTACCGTGCTGAATAGCCTCAGACGCCCGGACACGTATCCGCAATTTTCGGTCCGAAAGCAGCTTGCCAGACACGAGGTCCTTGACCTTCAGGGAAAACAAAAACTGTCCGAGGAGCTGGCAAACATAGCCCGGAAGCTCGTTCCCATCGTAGACTTGATAAATAGGGGTGAGTAGGTAGCTTTGAGGGTGTCCGACTAGCTTTTTAGCTCCTCGATGATCTTCTTCAGTGCCTGCTCGTCGGACGGGGTGGGCGTGTCCATGCTAAACACGTATTCGTCCAGCAGGCCCCCAAAGCGCTCCTTTATTCGGCCGGCCACCTCGTCGTATGGGCCCAAGATAGACAGCGTGTCCAGCATTTCGTCGCTTATCAGGTCCCCCATCTTGTCCCACTCGCCCTTTACGGACAGGGCGTGCAGCGCCGGGCTCACCTCCTGGAAGCCGTGGACCTCCAGCACCGGGGTATAGGTCCTAGTGGAGGCGTAGAAGGCGATCTGCTGCTTGGCTGCTGCTTTCTTGGCCTCTACGGCTTCCCGGCTGGGCCCGGTGATCACGAAACTGGAGCCGTTGAGCATGATGTCAGACGGACTGCGCCCCGCTTTTTCCGCCCCTCTTGTTACGTTGGGTTTGACGGCTTCAGTCACGTACTTGGCGGAGGAAATGGGATGAAGGGCCAGCCCGTCGCACAGCTGGCCGGCGGTCCGGCAGTTGTACGGGTTGATCGCGCTGATGTACACGCGGGGCTTGGGAACGGAGTTGGCGCCCGGACTGAAGAAAGGTGTCATCAGCGAAAAGTTGTAGAAGCTTCCTCTGAAGTCCAGTTTCTTCCCTTCCTGCCAGGTATCCCAGATGGCGTGCAGCGCCTGGACGTACTCCCGCAGGCGGGGTCCGGGCGAGTCCCAGGGGACCGAGAAGCGGCGCTCCATGTGGCCCTTTACCTGGGTGCCCATGCCCAGGCGGAATCGCCCTCCGGAGAATTCCTGAAGGTCCCAGGCGGCGTAGGCGACCGACATGGGGGAACGGGGGAACACGATGGCCACCCGGGTCTCCAGTGTCAGCCGGGTCGTGGCGCTCGCGGCGAGCAAGAGAGGGTAGAAAGGGTCGTGGCCCGTCTCCTCGGTGCATAGGCCGTCGTAGCCCAACGACTCCGCCCAACGGGCTTGCTCCGGAACGTCTTTCAGCTTGGCGGTCTTGAGATTGTAGATTAAACGCATACCCACTGTCGAAACTCCTCTCTGTGTATCTATTACCGCTACCCGGCGGTAAATCCTCCATCGACCGCCAGCTCGGCGCCGGTTATGTAGGACGCTTCGTCGGAGGCCAGGAACAGGACCGCGTAGGCCACTTCCTCCCGGCGGCCCACTCTGCCCAAGGGAGTCTGACCGAGCCTGGCCTGTAGCTCGGTCTCGTCCGTACGGACTCCTTCCGCCATGGGCGGCAAGCGTCCGGGGTGAACCGAGTTTACCCGTATGCCGTCCTTTCCGTAACGCACCGCCGAGGCCTTGGTGAAAAGCCGCACAGCGCCCTTGGAGGCGTTGTATGCCGGGTGGCCGGTGGCGGTGCCGACCAGACCCGCTACCGACGAAATATTGACGATGGAGCCACCGCCCGCCTCGCGCATCTTGGGGACGGCGTATTTGGTGCCCAAGAAGACACTCCTTGAATTGACCTCCATGATGCGGTCCCATCCTTCCAGACTCGTGATGTCGGGATGAGAGCGGCCGCTGATGCCGGCGTTGTTCACCAGCACGTCCAGCTTGCCAAATCTGGACACTGTACGGTCTACCGCCTCCCTCCAGTCGTCTTCCTGGGTCACGTCCAGCCGGATGAACATGATCTCCCCACCAGCCTCCGCGATCTCCGCCTCAACCCGTCGGCCTTCCTCCTCCCGCAAGTCTGCGATAACGACTTTCGCGCCTTCTTGGACGAAGAGCTTGGCTTCCACCTCGCCCATTCCCCGGGCACCGCCGGTTATCAGGGCAACCTTGCCTTCCAGCCGCATGGTACCTCCTCTTCCAGAGCCCGGCAGGCGATCTATGGCCGGGGCCTCCTTCTACTTGCCAAGCACCTGTTCGCGGTCAAGTGCCGCTATCGGGCGGTATACCCGCCGTCCACCAGCAGCTCGGTGCCGGTGATGTAGGATGCCTCGTCCGAGGCCATGAACAGCACCGCGTTGGCGACCTCGATGGGCCGGCCTT
>CAJWBT010000161.1 GCA_913020235.1 uncultured Chloroflexota bacterium | reverse complement strand
ACAGCGTGGGGACCTGGTGGCACCAGCAGGAGCCCTACATCGTCAGCACCGGCCAGCATGTGCTGGAGGAGGGCATGGTGCTGGCCATGGAGCCCCACGTCGACTACTGGCACTTGCAGGACATGTTCTTGATAACCAAGGAGGGGCCGCGGCTGCTCTCTTCCCGGTTCAGCACCGATGAAATGCTGGTCGTTGGCTGAGTCAGCACCCGGCGCCGGTGGATGTCGATGTCCCGCGGCCAGGGCAGGGTAACCAGTGGGTCAACCGTGGTTCCGGAGTTTCTGGTCCAGTGGGGGTTCTGGGGGCATGGCGACGGGCTGACCATTTGACGGGCCTGAAGCGCATACTTGTCGGGCGGCCGACCGGGAACCTGATCAGACCAAGCTCGCAGGGTCTATTCCGTCGGCGCGGATGCGGACCCGCCGGGTGCGAAACGTCCGGCGCTCGCCCGAATCTTCGCTCTCAGGGTTTTCTTCTTCAGCGGCCGGGGGCTGCTTCAAGTACCGCATATCAGGGGGGTCATCTCCCGCGTAACTGTCGATGCGGAACCGGCGGGGGCGGAATCTCCGGGCCCGGGCAACAGCCGGGTTTTCCGGGTACTCCGGGTACTCCGGGTGAACGCCAGTTGAGGACTCCTGAGCGGGTGATTCCGGAGGTTGACTTGCGGCCGGGACCCCCGGGTTCTCTGTTTGAACGCCGGCTGGGGACTCCTGGGCGGGTGATTCCGGAGGCCGGCGCAAGTCCAGACTCTCAGGGGGTGCTCCTTCAGCGTCTGTGTGAGACCGGCGGGCAGGAGGTATGCGAGGCTGGCTCACTTCCGAGGTTGGATTGTTGGCCTCTTCGCCATCGATCCGGGACTCGTCGCTGGGGATTTGCGAAGTCCCGGCCGGATCTGGGTACCCCAACACCATTCCGATTCTATCCTGCAACTCCCGAGGGCCCCAGGGCTTCTTGATGTAATCCGCGGCCCCTAGTCGGTGGCATTCGCGCTCAGATGCCGCGTCAATCTTGGCCGTCAGGATTATCACCGGAATGGACCTGGTCTTAGGGTTTTTCTTGAGCTTGCGCAAGACCTCGAAGCCGTCCACCACCGGCATCATCAGGTCCAGCAATACGAGGTCAGGTTTTTCCGACTGAGCCATGCTATACCCATTCAGTCCGTACTCGGCGCTGACCACCTCGTATCCGGCCTGCATCAGAATCGCGCCTACGACTTCCCTGACAGCGGCCTCATCGTCAACCACGAGAATCTTTGGCATACCGGCGGTATCTCTCCCGGGAAGCTCTCTCTTGGAGCCAGTCTACTATACCATTCTAACGATACCGAATATTGAGTGCAAATCGAGACAGCGGCCGATGGCGTGGCCGGCATTCGACCCTGCTGTCTTGTCGCCTACGGTCAATCTGCACAGCCGAGCACTCCGGGACAAGACACCCGGCCTACCCTCAGCGCGAAGTGTAGGGGGCGCTGAACATTATCGAATATGCCGCCGGAGATCCCCCATCCCCATTCCCGCCTAGAAGATCGCCACCCAACCGTGTCTGGCCCCGCACCACGAATACGCCTCGGCGTCCCCAACGCTGGGCAAATGGCGTACAATAGTTGCCACATCCCCCGGCCGGAGGCTAGCCGCCGGCGCCGGTAAGAGAATGCGAGACACAGAGGAACTTCTGGCCGTCGACAAGAGTTGCTTCCAAGATGGGGACCTAGCCCTGTTGCTGGACCGCAAAGGCAGGCGGTACATGGTGACCCTGGCCGGTGACCAAGTGTTCCACAGCCACCTGGGGCGAATTAACCACTCCCAGCTGATCGACCAAACGGTCGGCGGGTGGTACCGCACCGACCGGGGCCACGTGGTTTTGGCGGTGCGCCCTACCCTGGGCGATTTTGTTCGCGAGATGCCCCGCGGCCCCCAGATCATCTACCCCAAAGACTTGGGCAACATCATCAGCATGGCCGACATCTTTCCCGGCGCCACCGTGGTAGAGGGGGGGCTGGGCTCCGGCTCCCTCACGGCCGCGCTGCTCCGGGCGGTGGGAGCCGGCGGGCGGGTAATCACCTACGAGGTGAACGAGCTGGTGCTGCCCAAGGCGCTGCAGAATGTGGATAAGATCATCCCCGACCGTTCGAACCTGACCGTCACCGTGGCCGACATCTACCAGGGCATCGCCGAACGCGGCGTGGACCGGGTGGTGCTGGACCTTCCGGAGCCGTGGCAAGCGGTGGCAACCGTTGGGGACGCCCTGGTGATGGGCGGGATACTGCTGAGCTTCCTCCCCACCATCTTGCAAGTTCACCAATTGGTGCTTGAGCTGGGCCGGGACTCCCGGTTTCAGCTGGTAGAGACGGTGGAGACCCTGCTACGCTCCTGGCACGTCACCGAGCGAAGCGTGAGGCCAGACCACCGGATGGTGGCCCACAGCGGGTTTCTGACCACCGCGGTGCGATGCGAACCACGATCCGTCGTAAGTACGCCTGCACAACCAACTTGAAGAGGGCCGCAAAATGGACGTAATGGACCGAGACAACACGGTCGCATTCTTGCGCCTCCACGTGAAGACGGAGATGTTGATGAAGCACCTCTTCACCGTGGAATCCGCCATGCGCGGCTACGCGCGCAAGTTCGGCGAGGACGAGGACCTGTGGGGCATCGCCGGGTTGCTCCACGATTTCGACTGGGAAATCTGTCCCACGCCCGAGGACCACCCGACTTTCGGCGCTCAGATTCTCCGGGACCACGGCTATCCCGAGGAGATGGTCCGGGCGGTGCTGACCCACGGCGACCACACCGGTATCCCCCGCGAGTCCCGGATGGAACACACCCTGTACGCGGTGGACGAGCTTTCCGGCTTCATCCGCGCCGTGGCGCTGGTGCGCCCCTCCAAGAGCCTGGATGACGTCTCTCCCCGGTCGGTGCGGCGCAAGATGAAGGACAAGGCCTTCGCCAGAGACGTGAACCGGGACGACATTGTCCGCGGCGCCGAAGAATTAGGCGTCGACCTGGACGAACATATCGCCTTCATCGTGGAGAGCATGAAGCCCATCTCCGGGCAAATCGACCTGGCCGGCGGGGATGCCGGCAGCTAGACTTCCGCCGGGGACTGGCGATCGCACGCGGAAGCAACCGGGGCTTCGTCCCCGCGGCCACCGGCCCGAATCCGGTCACTCCAGCGCGTATAGCCGGCCGTCGTCGCTTCCAAAGTAGATCACCCCATCAGCCGCGACCGGGGAAGAGAACACCTTGAAGCCAGTCTCGAACTTCCACTTCTCCAGCCCGGTCTCCACGTCGACGGCATAGAGATGGGAGTCAAAGCTCCCGATATAGACCACACCCCCGGCAATGGCCGGAGACGACTTCACTCTATTATCTGTTTTGAACCGCCATTTCTGGCGCCCGGTGCGGCTGTCCACCGCGTAGAGATATCCGTCGTGGCTGCCAAAGTAGACCACGCCGTTTGAGATGGCAGGGGAAGACATCACCGGGCCTTCCGTGTTGAACCTCCACCTCTCCTCTCCGGTCTCCGCATCCACCGCGTACAGGTGACCGTCGAAGCTCCCGACGTAGACCACCCCATCAGCCAGGGCCGGAGAAGAGTCCACGAAGTCCCCGGTCTTGAATTTCCACCTCTCCCGTCCGGTGACGATGTCCACCGAATAGAGGTAGCCGTCATCGCTCCCAAAGTAGACCGCCCCATCCGCGATGGCCGGGGACGACCACACTTCGTCGCCGGTCTCGAACCTCCACTTTTCCCGGCCAGACCGGGCATCCAAGCCATAGACGAAGTGGTCCCAACTCCCGAAGTAGACAATCCCGTCCTTGATCGCGGGGGAGGAGATCACTGCTCCCCCTGTCTTGAACTTCCACCTCTCCTCTCCGGTGTCCAGGTCCACGGCATAGAAAAAGTTGGTCATCGTTCCCACGTAGACCACGCCGTCGTAGATGGCCGGAGAAGACTCCACGGGGCGGGGGCTCTCGAATCTTCCCGGTCTGACGAGAAAACTCCATAGAGGCTGCCCGGTCTCGATGTCCAGAGCGTACAGATAACCGTCGTCACTCCCGAAATAGACCCCGCCGCCGTAGACAGCAGCGGAGGAGCGCACCACACCCAGGAACTCGGACCGCACACTGCCTGCGGTCTGGAACTTCCACTTCACTCGGTCAAGTTCAGGGACACCCTCGGTCTCGTACACACCGGTATGCCGAAGATCGCCCCGAAACATCACGACGTCCGCCTCGCCGGCCGGCGGTGGGGCAGGCTCTTGGAGAAGCGCGGCGGTGGGGGTTGGAGCCTCCGTGGCCGTCGGGACAGCCGCCGGCTTGGTGGCGGGTGCCAAGGAGGGCTCTGGAGTCATTGTGGGAGCGAGGTCAACCGTTGCGGCCGGCGAGCGGGCGGGCACCGGCGTGGGCGCGGCCGTGGGCCCATCTCCCGTGCAACCCGCAATCAAAGGCAGCCCAACCCCAACAAATCCGGCAATTACGCCAATTGCCGGTCTCCCAATTGCTTCTCTCATTGAGGGCTGCCCGGCCCTGGCAGCAGCTCCGGTGAAGGCCACAGCCCCTCAAACTCAACCTCTGTTTCGGGGTACCGCCCCTCCAGCAGGGAAAGGTGCTGGGAGGTCAGCATTGGGACAGGCAACTCCCCGGCCAGGGCCGCTGCCTCCGGCCCCGGCTGAAACCCCCACAGTGCCGGCTGGCCCACTCCCTTGCCCTGGGCCAACACCCTGAAATCCCCCAGGCCGCCGGGCCGGGCCAGGTCCACCAAACCGGCGCGGTTGGCCTGGACCGCACCTTGGTCAAGGCCAAGGTAGCTCAGCCGCCGCTGCACGTGGCCCAGTCCTAGGTTGGACAGAAAACGGCGCTGGAGAGTAAAACCCAGCAGCGCCAACCCCGCCTGACGCCCGGCCGTGACCGCCGACGTAAAGTCCACCTGCGCGGTCATGTCCTGGCGGCCGATGTGCCGGAACGGGGCGTCGGTCTGGGTATGCCGGTGGTAGGTCGTCAACGTGCCTCGAAGCCTGCGCTCGGGTGAGTACAGCTCCTCCGCGGGGTGCCCGTAGTCGATAGTCAGCGCGAACCCCGCTTCCAGTGTCGCCGCCACCTCCTGGGCCCACCCCGCAAGGCCCAAGTTGACCTCGGCGGTCTGACCCTCGGACAGCTCAATTCCCAGGTCCTCGAACCGGGCGGCAAGCGCGATGGTGGATGGCTCCCGGAGGTCCGTTGTCAGCTCCCCAGCCTTCGAGGTGACGTACACCTCCCGGAGCCGGCCCTGGTGCATTGTTACCTGGTGCACCGGCATCGAGTCCAGGAACTCGTTGGACAGGACACATCCTCGCACCCCGTGGAATGGGAGGCTGGAGGCAACGACGCGGTCCACACCGGCCGGCGGCCGGCCCCCTGAGATGTCTTTCTCCGCGCCCGACACGGCCCGGCGGTCCAGGCAAATGTAGCGCAATGACCGGCCGAAATCCGGCGGCAGCCCTGCGGAGCAAGCCACCACGTCCCGGCACAAGAGGCCGTTGCCGGCTCCCACCTCTACTACCGTGAATGGGTGCGGCTGGTCCAGCAGTTGCCACATTTGGAACAGTTGCAATGCCAGGAGGGCGCCGAAAGCCGGATGGACCAGCGGGCTGGTGTAGAAGTCCCCGGCAGCGCCTACCGGCTCCGGGCCGGCATAGTAACCGCCCTCGGGCCAGAACAGAGCCAGCCCCATGTATTCGGCAAAGGAGATGGCTCCCTGCTCCCGGATGCGGCGGCGAATCTCTGCCTCGGCGTTCATGAAACCGTGCTAAAACAAAAGGGGGCCCCGCGGGCCCCCCAGAAAGTGCACACCGGGCAGACCTATAGTCTGCCTCTAGGTCCGCTGCTCGATAGGAACGAACTCCAGGTCCATCTCTCCCGTGTACTCCAGCAACGGCCGGATCAGAATGTTGTCGTTGTACTGTTCAA
>CAJWBT010000160.1 GCA_913020235.1 uncultured Chloroflexota bacterium | reverse complement strand
TCCCCAACGCCCGCTACTGGATCAGCGCCAAGGACTGGGAAGCGTGCCACAACCCCGAGCTTCAACCGAGCCGGTTCGTGAACGCTCCCGAGTGCGTATGGCCGTTGGAAGACCTGGGCCTGATAGAGTTTTACGACGGAGAACAGGCCCTAACCAGTGAGCTGACCACCCTGCCGACCCCCGGCCATACGCCAGGCCACATGAGTATCCTGATCAGCTCCCAGGGCCAGCGCGGGCTCATACTGGGGGACATAGTCCACAACGCGGTTCAGGTCCACGAGACCGGATGGGCCTCCCGGGCCGACATCGACCCGGAGCAGGCCCGGATCACCCGCCGGTCCATGCTTGAGCGGCTGGAACGGGAGGGAATCCCGGTGGCCGCGGTGCACCTGCCCGCCCCCGGGTTCGGAAAGATAGTGCGGCTGGAGGGGCGCCGCATCTGGCAAGCCCGGTAGCTTGACCCGAGGTTTGGTTCTTTCGGAGGGGTTCCCCTGTGACCCCTCCGAAAGAACCTCGGCCCGCGCAGGTTGCCAACAGAGACGAAGCCTTCAGCCATCCCCGGCGGCGCCTTCTTCTGGGAGCGAGGGCTGCCTCTCCTCCGGAACCGGCACCCCTCCCAGGAAGAGCGTGGCCACGCCGGCGGCCAGAATCACCACCAAGCTGATCTTAAATACGTCGTCTATCGAAGACGAAAGGGCCTGTCGCAGGGTATCGAGTAGCCGCTCAAACAGGTCTTCGGATTGGGGGCCGGCCGGGCCAAGCCCGGCCTGAAGCCGGTCCTGAGCGTCGCCGCTCAGCAAGGCCTGGGGGTTTTCCGCCAATGCCGAGAGCTGCCCCGGCGGCATGGCCGCCTTAACCTCCGGCGGAAGCGTGCCGATCAGCCCCGAAGCGAAGCGGTTGGTCATCACCGAACCAAGAATTGCCAAACCCATGGTGCCGCCAATGGACCGGAAGAACTGCACGGAGGAGGTGGCGACCCCCAGGACCCGGTGGGGAACGGCGTTCTGAACGGCAATGGTAAACACGGGAAAGGTGAACCCCAGCCCAAAACCCATCAAGACAATGTTCACCACAGCCTGGCCGTAGCTTGTGGCCGGGGACATCCGGGAGAGCAAGAAAACGCCCGCGGCCATGATGGTCAGCCCCATCAGGCCCTGGAGCCGGTAGCGCCCTCCCCAACGGGAAAGGGCCTGCCCCGATATGATGGCGCCCGTCACCACGCCGAGCATCATAGGAGTCAGGAAGCTCCCGCTATTCGTGGCCGAGGCCCCCAGTACGCCCTGGAAGAAGAGGGGGACGAACATGATGCCCCCGAACATTCCGAAGCCGGTGAGGAAGGTGACCAAAAGGGAAACGCTCACCGCTGGATAGCGGAAGATCGACAGAGGAATGATGGGATCGGACACCCGTCCCTCATTTACGACAAAGGCGACAGCCATCAGGCCGGCAAAAGCCAGCAGTCCGATGACCTGGCCTGAGTCCCAGTCATACTGAACGCCTCCCCAGGAGAGGGCCAGCAGCAACGGCACCACCGCCAGCACCAAAGTGGTTATCCCCAGGTAATCAAGCCGCTGTTTCGCCGGCGAGGGCCGTACTTGCGGGAAGAACGCGATGAACAGTACGATGACTGGAATCCCCAAGGGGACGTTGATGAAGAAGATCCAGTGCCATGAGAGTTGGTCGGTAACCAGGCCCCCCAAAGTGGGTCCAATGATAGAGGAGAGCCCGAACACGGCACCCAGCATTCCCTGGTACTTCCCCCGGTCCTCCGGCGGAAAAAGGTCACCGATGGCGATGAACGCGCTGGCCAGCATGATCCCGCCGCCGAACCCTTGCACCCCCCGGAATATGATCAGCTGGGTCATAGTCTGGCTGATGCCCGCCAGGACTGAGCCCAGCAGGAATATGCCGATCCCGGCGATGTAGAACCACTTCCGGCCATACATGTCCGTCAACTTGCCCACGATAGGCACGATGGTGGTCGAGGCAACCAGGTAGGCAGTAGTTACCCAGGTGTACCGGTCGAATCCCTCCAGGTCGGAGATGATTCGAGGCATCGCGGTGGCCACAATGGTCTGGTCAAGGGACGCCAGGAACAAGGCCAGCAGGACCCCGGCCAGAGTCAGCGTCACCTGCCGCTTGGGCAGCCGCTGAAACACGTCGGCCCCGGCCACGCCCTGTCCACGCCCGGGAATGCCCGCGGGGCCGTTTTTATCCACGCTCAACGAACGGTCCTCCAAGTCATCACGTTAACCCCACCTCCGGATTTCCGCCTCTGCTTCGGCCGCGTTCTCACTTCGGTTAGGGCCTCCAAACCATCAGGATACTCCCCGGCGCCCGCCTCGACAACAAACGGGCCGGATCAAGGACAGCGGACTCCCCGTCGCGCGGGACTTCCGGAGATGAATTGCCCCGCTCCGGCGCTGGACGCGGCCGCCCGGTTTGCCTGTAGGGGTGTTCCAACGTTATCATGGTACCGCGGCGGATTCTTGTGATGCCGTCGCTCACTTCGACTCACCCAAGGCGATGGGGTTATGGAGCTTCGAGTCCTCGGCGCCCACAACATGGAGAGTAAACATACCCGCATGGAGTCCCACCTGATCGACGGGATGTTGGCTCTCGACGCCGGGAGCCTCACCAGAGCGTTGAGCGCCGATGAACTGCGGGGCATCCGGGCCATCATCCTGTCCCACAGACACTTCGACCATGTGCGAGACCTGCCCACCCTCGGACTCGCCCTGCGCGACACAGGCAGAACCGTGGACATATACGCTATCCAGGACACCGTCGATTTCGTGGCCGCCAAACTGCTTGACGGAAGCCTCTTCCCCGACTCGCTGAACTCTCCAAGCCCTGAAAACCCCACGCTCCGCCTCAACACCGTCCAGTTCCACCAGGAATTCAAGGTGCTCGGCTACACCGCGATGGCCGTCCCGGTCCCCCATGCGGTCCCTGCCGCCGGGTTTCAGATTGCGTCGGACGGCGTCAGCCTGTTTTACACCGGAGACGCCGGCCGGGGCCTGAGCGCTGCCTGGAAGCACGTCGCCCCCAGCACGCTGCTCACCGAGGTTACCTTTGGCAACGAAAATGGGGCCTGGGCCTTGGAAGTCGGCCACCTGACCCCTCATTTGCTCGAAGAGACGTTGGTGAGCTTCAACGAGGAGCGGGGTTACCTGCCGAAGGTCATCGTGACCCACATGAACCCGCCGTGGGAAGTGAAAATCAAGACCGAATTGAGGCAGCTTGCCCGCAAGCTCGGCCTGGACCTTCTGGTGGCCCGCGCCGACATGAGGGTCACCCTGTAAGCGGGCCGGCATGCTCTACCGGTGGCCCATGATGATATGCTTCATTCTACCGGCAGTGGTGATGGTCTCGCCGCTGTCCATGGCCTGTCTTCGGGCGGCCGCGACGCCCCAACCAACGACGGCTCCTGCCCAGACACCGGCCCCTACCCCCGTAATCGAGGCAACCTTCTCAGCGAGCATTGCAGCAGCGTTGGAGGCCTTGGTGGAGGATTGAGCACGGCGAGATTGTCCCCGGCGGGACTGGCCAGTGACATCGGGGCCTCCGAACGGCAACCGCGCCTATGGACAAATAGGGCCTGGCGGACCAGCCGCCCGGGGCTGGTGGGAAAGCCCATGGCCGGCGCCGGACTGTTGCCAGTGGCCGCCCTAACCTGATCATAGCCTTACCCTCGCCCAAGAGCGTGGAGTATAATCCGGGCGGGCGGTTAGACAGCCGGGAGGAGTTGAGTACAGGCAAGGAGGAAGAGATGGCTGAATACACAGCGTACTTCAACGGCGAGTGGGTTCCATTCAGCCAGGTAAAGATCAGCCCCCTGGACCGGGGCTTCATGGTCGGGGACGTGGTGTTCGACGTCGCCCGCACCTTCAACGGCAAGAGCTTCCGAATGACCGAGCACATCGACCGGCTGTACCGCTCGCTGAAGTTCGTCCGCATCGACCCCGGACTGTCTCCCGAGGAGATGCTGGCCATCAACGAAGAGGTTATCCGGCGGAACGAGCCCCTGCGCTCCGAGGCGGGTGACTTCACGGTAACCGTGTTCGTGACCAGAGGGCCGGGCCGCTGGGCTCGCGATGCCGGTCCGCCTACCGTCTGCGTTAAAGTGGGAGCGATCGACTTCGGCCGGTTCGCCGGGCTCTACAATCAAGGAGCCCACGGCGTCATCGCCCGGACCCGGAGCTACCCGGTGGAGTCGCTGGACCCCAAGGTCAAGAACTACAGCCGGATGAACTTCAACATGGCCGACCTTGAGGCCGCCGACGTGGACCCGGAGGCCTGGCCCATCCTCATGGACGGTGACGGCAACCTCACAGAAGGGACCGGATACAATGTGTTCCTGGTCAGCGACGGGGTCATCCGCACCCCCGGAGACCGCGCCATCCTCCAGGGTATCTCCCGGGGGATGGTGTTTGACCTAGCGAACCGGTTGGCCATTCCCCTGGTGGAGGAAGACCTCCAACCCTACGACCTGTATACGGCCGACGAGGCCTTCTTCTCCGGAACCAGCCATTGCATGCTGCCGGTGACCAGGGTGGATACGCGTCAGCTAGGCGACGGGAAGCCCGGCCCCATAACGCAGCAGCTTCTGGCCGCCTGGGGCGAAACCGTGGGCCTGGATATCGCGGACCAGGCGCTCCAGTTTGACCGCGGTTAAGCTCAGGTTCTTTGGGAGGGCCGGAGGGACCCCTCTCGATGCACTTTCATATGAACGGCTCTACATCGACGAAGTTGGGCGGCATCTCTTCCCCACGGTCGTCTTTCTGGCCGGATCTCAGGCCATTCACGAGGCGCCAGACTAGAGAGTCCCCTCAGGCAAGGCGTCGACACCGCTCGGCAGCCTCTAGCCAACGAGGGACAGGATGGTGCGGGTCACCACCCGGGCCTCGTCTATCACCTGAGAAACGGGAGCGAAGTCCACTCCGATGAAAGAGCCCCCGCCTCCCGCTCCGTACATCACCGCGGGGACACCGGCGGCGCACGGGCCTCCGGCGTCGAACGTCCCGATGCCGTAGAAGGTCTCCGGCTCGCTGCCCCGCACCCGGCGGTGGGCTTCAACCAAGGCTTGGACCCCCTTGTGCTCCGCGTCCACCAGGGCCGGAAGCATGTACGTCCCTTTTTCAACGGATATCTGGTAGGGCGACAGGTCGCCGATGGCTTGCCGAACGTCCTCCACTGCCCGGTCCACATCGTCGCCCGGCAGCAGCCGCCGGTCCACCTTGAATCGCGCTACTTCCGGGAGCGTGTGGGGGGCCATCGGCGCGAAGGTCAACTGGTAGGGTATGGCATGGCGCCCCCCCAACTGGGGATGGGTGCCCTCAAGCGGGACCAGCTTGAGCCGGTTCATCACCTCGTTTGCCCCGGCAATGGCGCTCAGACCCTGGCTCGGGGCGCTGGAGTGGACCGCCTTGCCCCGGACCTCCACGTTAATGTCCACCCGGCCCCGGTTCCCGAGGGAAACCCGCAGCCCGGTGCCGAGCAGCAGCAGGGCGAAATCGGGCTTCCGGCCCAGCGCCCGAAGAATCTCCTCCGTGCACCGGTGACTGCTCAGGCCCTCGTTGTTGACCGCGAAGTACACCGTCCCTCGAATCTGGGCCTGGCGCTCGGTCAGAAGCTTCAGCACCGCCAGCATCGCGGCGTGATGGGCCTTGTTCTGGGTCACACCCTGGCCGAACACACAGGGCTCGTCGTATCCCCACTCAGCAGCGCGGGCGATCTTGCCCGAGAACGGGTCTTCCATCAGGTTGTGGTGTTGGGTGGGCGTGTAGGCCATCACCAACAAACAGGCGTCGGAAGACCCCTCGCCGAGCCGAACCACCAACTGGTTACGCGGGACATCCGTGATGTCGTACACGGGCAGGGATTGAATCTTGGGACGGAGCACCTGCTGAACGTAGTGGACCAGCTTGGGGTCGTCGGGCTCCATGA
>CAJWBT010000159.1 GCA_913020235.1 uncultured Chloroflexota bacterium | reverse complement strand
GCCGTGGCCTCCGCCGACGTGATCATTTTCATGACCGACGTGGCCGACGGCCTGATCCCGGCGGACCTGGTGGCGGCCGACCGCCTCCGGCGGACTAAGAAGCCGGTGATACTGGCGGTCAACAAGGTGGACAACGACGCCCGGGAATTCGCTGCGCCGGAGTTCTACCAACTGGGCATGGGAGAGCCATCGCTGATCAGTGCCTACCACAATTACGGTATTTACGAACTCATGGACCTGGTCATTTCCAGCTTTCCATATCAGCCCGAAGCGGCGGATGAGCCATCGGAGACGGAATGGGCGCCGCCGGCCTCGCTGAAGCTGGCCATTGTGGGCCGGACCAACGTAGGCAAGTCGATGCTGCTGAACGCCATCCTGGGGCAGGAGCGCTCCATCGTCAGCCAGGTAGCGGGGACCACCCGGGACGCGGTCGACACCGGCTTGAGCTACAAGGGCAACGACATCGTGTTGATCGATACCGCCGGCATCCGGCGGCCCGGACGGGTGGGGCGTGGAATCGAAAAATACAGTATAATCCGGGCGGTAAGCGCCGTGAATCGCAGCGATATCACCCTGCTGGTAGTCGACGCCACCGAGCTGGCCACCGCCCAGGACGCCCACATATCCGGGCTGGCCTGGGATGTGTGCCGGGGCTTGATCGTGGTGATCAACAAGTGGGACCTGATGGAGGAGGAGGGCTCGCTGGCGCGGGAGCGCGCCTTGGCCCAGGTGCGGGAACGGCTCCATTTCATGCGCTACGTCCCAATCTGCTTTACCTCGGCGCTGCACGGGATGGGCATCGCCGGGCTGTTGCGGACGGCCCTGGACCTTTGGCAGGAAAGGCTACGGTTGATCCCGTCCCGCCAGTTGCAGTACGTCCTGGCCGACGCTCTCGCCGCCCACTCCCCCCCAACGGTGAAAGGACACGGGCGCAGGAGGCTGCATATCAACCGGTTGCGGCAGGTTGACGTGAATCCGCCGACGTTTCTCTTTACAGTAGACAACCCGCAACTGGTACACTTCTCATATCAACGCTACCTGGAGAATCAGCTGAGGACCAATTTTGGCTTCGATCACACTCATTTGAGGCTGGTGTTCAAGAGATGATGCAAAAGCCGTTGCCCCCTTGGTTTTTCGGCTTGGTGGTGCTGCCAATGCTCACCGTTCTCGTGGTCGCTGTGTTCCTGACCTTGGGAGACGCGCCCCTGGCGGCCCAGTACGCCTCGGTGCTGGCCCTCTCCTATCTCCTTGGCTCGATTCCATGGGGCTACCTGCTGCTCTTTTTGGGGCGCGGGGTGGACATTCGGGAGTACGGCAGCGGCCGCACCGGTATGACCAACGTACTGCGCACCGGCGGCGGCAAGCTGGCCGTGGCGGTCCTGGCGCTGGACCTGGGCAAAGGGATTTTGGCGGTGATGCTGGCCCGCGTGGTAATCGGCTCCACCCAGGCCGATGTAGCGGCCGGTTTGCTCGTACTGGTGGGTCACAACTGGCCCGTGTTCCTTCAGTTCCGCGGCGGCCGGGGCATCCTGACCGGTTTGGGAGGCCTGTCGATCATGGCCCCCATCCCAGCGGCCATCGCGGCCGTCGCCTTCGTCTTCACGACACTGTTCAGCCGGTACGTATCCCTGGGATCGATAACCGGAGTGGTCATCGCGTTTCTCTCGGTGCTGACGCTGGCGCTGGCGGGGATGTACTCCAACACCTACACCCTCTATGCGTTCCTGGGCGGAGCCATTATCATCTGGCAGCATCGGGACAACATCCGGCGCATTCGCCAGGGCAACGAGCGGCGCCTGGGCCAACCTGCTGACAAGCGCATCTAACCGTTGAGCAGGCGTAGGGGCGATCGGCCGATCGCCCCTACCCAAAATGAGGGAGCGATCAAAACTTGGCAGACAGGGTAGCCGTAGTCGGCGCCACCACCTGGGGCACCACCCTGGGTATTATCCTGGCGCGAAACAACGTTCCGGTAAGCCTGTTGGCCCGCACACCGGCCGAGGCCGACGAGCTTGACTCCCAACGCCGGAACGCCCGCTTCCTCCCCGACGTCGCCTTTCCCGAGGGCCTCAGGGTAACCAGCCATATCGAGAAGGCGATAACGCCGGCCGGACTGGTCATAATCGCAGTGCCCTCCGAGCGGCTGCGGCAAAACATCCGAATCATTCGCGACGGCATCGCCCCCGGGACAATCATCCTGAGCGCGACCAAGGGCCTTGAGCTGCCAATGGGCCGGAGGATGAGCCAGGTCCTGAAAGAGGAGCTTCCGCCTCATCTGCATTCAGGTATCTGCGCGCTGTCCGGCCCCAATTTGGCCAAAGAGATCATACGAGGGAAGCCTGCGTCCACCGTGATCGCCGGAGAGGACATGGCTAAGGCCGAGCAGGCCCAGTCTATCCTGATGTCCAGCTATTTCCGGGTCTACATCAGCAGCGACCTCGTTGGGGTCGAGCTTGGTGGAGCGTTGAAGAACATCATCGCCCTGGGGGCGGGCATCGCCGACGGCATGGAGGTGGGCGACAACGGAAAGTCGGCCTTCCTCTGCAGGGGGCTGGCCGAGATCACCCGCCTGGGGATCGCCGCCGGCGCTCAGCCCCTTACCCTCGCCGGGCTGGCCGGGCTTGGCGACCTGATCGCTACCTGCTCGAGCCCGCTGAGCCGCAACCGCCACGTGGGGGAGCAGCTGGCCCGGGGCAAGAAGTGGCCGGAGATCCAACGGACGATGGACAACGTGGCCGAAGGGGTTAACACGACCGGCGCGGCGATGGCCATGGCCAGCAACCTGGGCGTGGAGATGCCCATTACCCTGGTCACCAACCGGATCCTCTTCGAGGGTTTGTCGCCCCAGGAGGCCGCCACCGAGCTGATGGAGCGCCCGGCCCGTTCCGAGTGGTAGTCCGCTTTGCCGGACTAGCGGAGTTCGCCGCGGGCGAGGGACGGCACCCGCTCCAGCAACCACCGTGCCACCTCCAATCGGTGGCACGGCTGGCCCGCCCGCTCGAAGCACAGCAGCGTGAACTTCCCCAAACCGGGCAGCCCTTCGACCCACTCCCGGAATTGGGCCTGGCCGTGGTAGCCGGTGTCCAATCCCGTGCGGAACTCGTGGGCAAAAGCGGCAAAATCGATCTCCCCGGTCCGGTAGGCCAGGAGCAGCTCCCGCCGCGGGTACAGGAAGGGCAGGGTTTCCCACTGGACCCGCTTGCCGCGGGGATGCGTCCGCGATACCCGGTAGAGGCGGCCCTCCCAGTTTTCAGGGGTGTAGAAGCTCGCGGTGTACAGCATGGGTGGCTATTGGTCTTCGATACTGCCAAGCTGGACCGGCCGGTCGGGCCCCGAACGCCGGCGGCGGAATGCGTGGCGTACCAGGAATAGCAGAACTCCCACGACGATGATGCTGAAGTAGCTGATGGCCCGGTCTGCTAGCACCAGCGCCACGGCGGCGCTGCTCGGCAAGCTGGATAGGCGCACCGCCAGGCTTGAGACTCCCGACTCCACCGCGCCTATCCCTCCAGGGGTCGGGAACAGGGTTAACAAGGAGTTGGCCAGGGTCAGGAAGACGATCACGGCCAAGCTGAGGTCCAGGTTCAGGGCTTGGACTACCAGGTAGAAACGCCCCACCTCGGCCAGCCAGCCCAGCAGGCCCCACAGGGTAGCCGGAAGAACCCTCCGAAAACTGCCCAGGGTGCCTTCCCGGAAACGGAGGTAGCGCTCGCCCAACCAGCCTGGCATCTTCCTGAAGGCCCATTCCCTGGCCCACGTCAGCGCCCCCAATATCGCGGCCAGCAGTAGCACCAGGAAGCCGGCCACCGCCAGCACCGCCCAGGCAGCTTCGCCGTTCCCTTTCACCAGGAATGGCGCCGCCGCCGACAGCATCAGCACAACCAGAACGGCGTCCAGCGTCCGCTCCGCCAGGATGGTGCCGATGGTGCGGGAAAAGGATGCGCCCTGCTCGTCTCGGTACAGATAGGCCCGGTAGGCGTCGCCCAGGCGTAACCATCCCACCGCGTTGGCGAACCAGCCAAGCAGCAACAGCTGGCCACAGTAGAGCACGCCCGGAACAGGGTCGTCCTTGCCCTGAGTGTTGCGGAGAAGGAGTTGCCACCGGGCCCCTCGAAAGATGAAGGTCGTGTAGTGGACGAGAAGGGCCAATGCCAGGTACCAAGGATTGCTCCCCTTTACCTGTTCCCAGGTGGACCCCAGGTCCACGTCGAAGCGGGTGGTGACGAAAACGAGAAAGGCGCCGGCAATTGCCAGGGAGACCAGGGTGGGGAGGGAAAAGAACCGGCGTTTGAGATTGGTGGATTCGCCAGGGTTGCTTCCGGACCAGGCCATCAATCCTCGGGTAGGCCCGCCGGGCAGGACCGGGCCATTTCTAGCGCAGCTCCTTCGGCAGGGTGAAGGATACATCTTCCCGGATGCCATCGAGCATGATTACCCGCTCCGGCGCCAGCGCCTTGATAACGCTTTCCACCAGCACCTCAGGGGTCGAGGCTCCCGAGGTAATGCCCACCTTTTCCTTTCCTTCCAGCCAGGCCGGCTCCAACTCCTCCGGCCCGTTGATCAGGTACGCCGGGACGCCCTGGGCTTCGGCAACCTCCCTCAGCCGGTTGCAGTTGGAGCTGTTCTGGGCGCCGATAACCAGGACGATCTCCACCGTTTCCGTCATCCTGGTTACCGCATTTTGCCGGTTGGACGTAGCGTAGCAAATGTCGTTGCGCACCACGGCGTCAAGGAACCGCTGCCGGATGGCATCGATGGCCTGGGCGGTGTCTCTGACCGAAAGCGTGGTCTGAGTCAATACGGCCACCCGTTCGGCGGGAGCCCAATCGGGAGGCTGGGAATCGGATTCATCATCGATCAAGGTCATCTCCACCTGGCCCATGGTGCCCCGTACTTCCTGATGGCCCCGGTGCCCCACCAGCAGCACCTTCCTCCCCTCCCGTCGGTACTTCTTGGCCTCGTTATGCACCCGAGTCACCAGGGGGCACACGGCATCGATCACCCGCAAGCCGCGCTCCTTGGCTTTGATGAAGTCCTCGGGCGGGGAGCCGTGGGCGGAGAACACCACCAAGGAGCCGCAAGGTATTTCATCGACGGTCTCAACGGTGATCGCCCCTTTCCGCTCGAGATCGGCAACCACATGGGGGTTGTGGACGATCTGATGTTTGACATAGACGGGCGGGCCGTATTTCCGGAGGCAGATTTCTACGACGTCTATCGACCGCACTACCCCGGCGCAGAACCCTCGAGGAGAGCTGAGGGTCACTTCCACTGAGCCATTACTCCTAAGCGGTCAGCGGTCAGCTATCCGCTCTGGTCCGCCATCAAATGTAGATACTTGTACCCGGAGCCGGTGTTCAGCAGGATGATCGTCTCATCGGCCTGGAGGAACCCCTCGCGGACCAGGCGCTTGAGCCCCACCAGAGTGGCCGCCCCTTCGGGACAGGCGACAACCCCCTCGGCGGCGCCAAGCTCGTGCATGGCTTCCACCATCTCCCGGTCCTCCACCGCAAACGCGGTGCCGCCCGTCTCCCGGACAATTTGAAGGATGAGGTAATCGGCGAAAGGGCCCGGCACCCGGAGGCCGTCGGCCAACGTTGTGGCATCGGGCCAGGGCTGGGCACTGGGTGTTCCTTCTTGAAACGCCTTGACGATGGGCTGGCAGCCCGCAGCCTGCACCGCGACGAACTTCGGTTGCCGGCCTTCCACCCAGCCCAACTCCAGCAGCTCCTGGAACGCCTTGTACATACCGATGATGCCGGTGCCGCCTCCGGTGGGGTAAACGATGGCGTCGGGCAGCTTCCAGCCCAGTTGCATGGCGATTTCCAGGCCCATCGTCTTTTTGCCCTCGGCCCGGTAGGGCTCCTTCAGAGTGGAGAGGTCGAAGAGCCCTTCCTCGCCGGCCACCGCCACCGCCAGCCGGCCGGCGTCTCCGATCAGCCCGTCCACCAGGT
>CAJWBT010000158.1 GCA_913020235.1 uncultured Chloroflexota bacterium | reverse complement strand
TCACTCAGGGACAGCATGTGGCAGAACGCCGGCATCATCCGCGACGCCCGGAGCCTGAACCGGGCGTTGGACGAGATCACAGACCTGCGGGAGCGCTTCGACGGAGATTCGGTTGGCGAGGGACGGATGCCCCAGTCCGTGGTGAGGCTGGGCAACATGCTGGCGGTCTCCGAGATAATATGCCGCGCCGCCCTGTGCCGGGGTGAGAGCCGGGGCGCCCATTTCCGGCGGGATTGCCCCGAGCAAAACGACGCCGATTGGCTGGTGAACGTGGTGATCGCCAAGAAGGACGGGAAGATGTCCATGACCACCGAGCCGGTGGAGCTGACCAAGGTGCAGCCGCCTGCCCTGGAAGACCGGTCCATCCTCGAAGCGCGGAGCTGAGGCACGGGCTGGGTCCTTTGGGGCAGCGGCGGCTACCCCAAGGCTGACATCTTCGGGAGAGGGGCCACGGCCACTTGCTCTGAAGGGCCTCTTTCGACTTTCTCTGCGGTGCTCCCGCACCGCAACGCCCTCCTGCCGGCGGCCGTGTATACGCCCCTCGCGGAGTGGTAGAATCCCGGCTGGGGAGCCAGCTTGGAGGACCGCTTGGGGTGACCGCGCTGATGTGGGCCTTGGTCAAGGGGATGGCGTCGCTGTTGTGGACCTTGGCGAAGGGGATAGCGTCGCTACTTTGGGTCTCGGCCAAACTGCTGTTGGGCGCGGTCCGTCTCGTGAGAGGCGGGGCGGGGCTGGGTGCCGGGCGCAAGATCGCCGGCAGGACCTCCGTTCGCATCCGGCGGCAATGGGACGATCATCGGATCGGAGCGGTTCGATGGTCCGAATTGAGCAACGTACACTGGGACAGCGTGTCCGGCGGGACGCAAGCGCAGAGCCCAGAGCCGTACATCCATGCATATGTATGGTGCAACAAGGTCAAGGGCACCATTGCGCACTCGTGTATCCACGGTCCCGGCCCACACAACATCAAAGTGTGCCTGGTTAGAAAGGACAATAGCAAGGAAGTCTGGAATCGGGCCTTGGATTTGGCGGGGCCGAGACCCGGTAAACGGTACTGGTGAGAGAAGGGGGGGTGACTGGCATCAGGCTCGCTTGACCTCATCACTGTCCTGACGGCCTTTGAACTGATATCGGGACCTGATTGATGCGCGAAATCCCCCTACATCCCCCTTTACAAAGGGGGACCGAGGGGGATTTTTCCCGCTGAAATCTACCAGCTTGCTTAAGAGCCAGCCCTCATACGGTTACCCCTGGAACCTTGAAGGAGACTTCCATCCCGGCAAAGCGCTGGGGCAGGAAGATATCCAGCGGCGTGGTGACCTCCGCCCTGCCCCGGACAATGAAATCGGCGATTATCTTGCCGGTAATCGGCGCGAGGTGGATTCCTTTGTTGCGGTGGCCGGTGGCGATGTACGCCCCATCCAGACCCGGCACCGGTCCGATTACGGGCATGCCGTCGGCGGAGAGGGGGCGTGGCCCCGCCAGATGGTCCACGACCTCCGCCCGCTCCAGGTCGGGGATAACGAATACGGACTTCTTGAGTATGAAGTCCCGGCCCTCGGGAGTGCCTCTGCTGTCGAACTCCAGCCGCACCAGGTCGTCGTCGGTATCGGCGAACCGGTTGGTCCCCGTGGCGCCTATGCTGAGCAGCCCGTCCTTGCGGGGCGCGGCGCCGCCGCCGGAGTTCCGGTGGACCTCATAAGGAAAGGGCTCCGGGTGGCGGACTCGGAGCGTCTCCCCTTTGAGGGGCCGGACCGGCACCGGAAAGCCCAGCCACTCCGAGGCAGCGCTTGACCAGGCCCCCATGGCCAACACAACCGCCCCACAGGGAATCAAGCCGCCAGGGTAGGACACGCCGGTAACCTTGCCCTTCTGGATTTCCAGGCCCGTGGCCTTCCGGGTGAGGAACTCGGCGCCTTGCAACTCCGCGGCGCGCGCCTGGGCCAAGGTCAGCCGGTAGCCATCGATCTGCGAGCTGCCGCTCAGGACGGCCCCCCGGCTCACCGCTGGATTGATCCGGGGCTCCAGCTTTAGCAGCTCTTCGCGGCTGAGCCACTCGAGGGTGATGTCTCCGTCGCTCACCTGCACGTCCCGCTCAAGAAACTTCATATCCTCGTCGTCGAAAACGGTCAGCAACGTGTCAAAAGTATGGAGAAGGGTGTCGATCCCCGTCTGCTCGTGGAGCTGAGGGACCACTTCATTCAGCAGGCCGCGCCCCTCCATCGCCAGCTGGTATTGGGTTTTGTGGTTCCAAACCAGTTTCCAAACCATTCCGGTCCCGTGGAGGGAAGCCCCGGAGCCTATGGCGTTGCCGTCGATGACAGTGACCTTTACGCCCTGCCCGGTCAAGTAGTAGGCCACGGCTGAGCCAACGACGCCCGCACCGATAACCACGACATCCGACGATGAATTGACCATCACAACTTCCTCCATGTAGCCGAAGGGCGGCAGCTATACTGTTAGGTACCTAATCCGAGGCCTTCTCTTCCGCTTTGAAGCGGACCAGGAAGCTGGCTTCCCCCAGGGGAGCGCCGTCGAGCAAGATGGCGGCGACATGCTCGCCGGGGGCCTGCACCGGTATCCGGAAAACCTTGATCCAGCGCTGAAAGAGTATCCCTTCCTCCCAGTCGATGCGCTGGGGCGGTGGCAGGTCCAACGGTATGCCGGGGGCCTTGATGGCCACCAGCAGGTGGTGGGGACCGGCCGGGGCGCCGACGATGCAAAAGGCCAGGTGGAGGTCCACCTCGGCCACCACCGGCCGGTCCGGCGCCGAGTTCTCCTCCGGCGCGGGAAGCTCGATCAGGTCGACGACATCCTCGAGGGTCAGCTCGTTATCCGGCCCCTCCTCGGTGTCCCGGCAGAAAAGCGCGTATTTCAGGTAGGGCTGTGGGTCGCGGCTGGCCAACGGGACTAATCCCCCTGGAGGTCAGAGCTGGAAAGCTACCCAATTCTAGCATGGACCTGGAAGAGCGGAAAACGGCTCCCTTCCTGAGTTCCGGTCATTGCCAACGTGCTTCATTGCTGACAAACTGCCCCTGTGAGCTGCTTGATCTTGAGGCGGAGGCCGCGTGAGATGTCGTTGTCCGAAGAGAAGTTCAGCCAGGGGATGAGCACCGAGGAGTACTTCGGCCAGACCAAGGTCAACAGGCAACCCCTCATCGATATTTACCGGGCCGTGGCGACACCGGCGGAAACCCGGTCTTTCTTCGACGGCCTGGCCCAACCCCTGAGACTGGCGGTGTTCACCGCCGATTGGTGCGGGGACGCCGTGAGCACCACGCCGGCCATCCTGCGCCTGGCCGAGAGCACCGACAACCTCTGGGTTAGGGTCTTCAACCGGGACGAGGAGCTGGCCTTGACCAACAGCTTCCTTCCGGAAAGCCGGGCCGGCACCGTGCCGGTGTTCGTGGTGCTCGATCGCTCCATGGGTGAGGTGGCCCGGTTTATCGAAACGGCCAACGAGTTGGTGCCCGCCATAGACGCCATGGACGAGATGATTGCCGCGGAGGTGGCCGGGGAGGCTCCCGAGACGGCGCGGACGTTGGTCCGCGGCAAGCGTACCGCCTACCGGGTGGCCCACGCCAAAGAGTGGGGAGAGGTGATCCTGGGAGCCTTCCAGCGGGTGGTGGCCGGCGGGCTGGCGCTGCCGGCAAACCGCCGTCCGGCGGTGGGAGGCACTAAATGGCCGCCCGAGAACTAGGCGCCCTGCTCACCATATTCGAAACAAGAAACACCGGCCCGGGAAGAATTCGGGGAGATGCCCCCTCCGGCCTTTCATCCCTGGTGGCGCCTCGACCCGATCGGGGCACGTGAGATTGGTTTCAACCCATTTAGTCATCAAAGAGCGTGATCCGCATGCCCCATCACTCCGCCAACAGCGGCAATTGCTCCTCCGGTGGCACACCCTTCGGCTCCTTTCCCAGCGCCACCGGATAGTAGACCCGCCTCCGGGTCTTGCCCTCAGGGATCAAAACCCCAACCCCCACCAGTTGGGCAAGGTCGCGGGATGCTGTGACGGGTGAAACTCCGGTGATTTCGATGTAATCCGACCGCGTTATCTGCCCGGTCTGCATTGCGAAGGCATAGGCATCGGCCTGCCGTTGGGCACCACCTTTTGTTCCCCACCTCTCATGCACTTGTTGCATCATTCGATGCCAGTCGGTCAGCCTCGCCACCAGGCTGTCCACATGTGCAACGAGTGCAAGAGTGAAGAACTCTAACCACGGAGTCGCATCGTATTCTGTGGAGAACCGCGTGCCCAACGTCTGTTCGAGAGCCGTGAAGTAGTCTTGGCGAATGGAGAACATGTACGACTCCAGAGACAGCAGCTTCCTGAAACCGAACGGCGAACGCTGGAGAATTAGAGTCGACAGGCTACGCGCTGTTCTTCCGTTTCCATCCCAAAACGGATGGATGGCTACCAGGTGAATGTGCCCCATACCTGCTTTGACGACTGGGTGTATTCCATCTTGGTCATCCCGCAGCCATAAGGCGAAAGAACGCATCAAGGCCACGACATCCCCTTGGTTTGGTGGGGCGAAATTGCTTACCGTATTCTGCCCTTTGCGATACACCCCGGGCGTGAGCGTCTCCGCTGCGCCACTCAGAAAATACCGATTCAATTGCCGAATAACCAGTTCGTCGTTAGGAACATCAGGTTGGTCGCTAAGAAAATCGACGAATTCGTACGCTTGGAGCGCATCGATGTTGGCCTGCTCATCCGCAGTGTACTTCCGCAGAGGACCGCGGCCCACTAGCTGGCCCACTGCCGCTTCGTCCAGAGCTGCTCCCTCGATTTGGGTAGTCCCGGCCGCCCTTTTGACCTTGATTTCCCGGCGCAGCCAAGCCTCGTGTTTTGGCATCAAGAGCATATTGTCAATGAGCCACCTGTTCCTGTCGAGGGTATCGAGGCACAGGTTTATCCGGGGAGTAAGGTCGTAATTTGGAGCGAAGATACTATCATTCATATCAAATAGACATCTATATATATTTCATGTTGATACGAATGATAGTATCAAAGCCGGTCTTTCGTGTCAACAGCCTTCGGCAACTCGCACCCTCTCCCCGGTGACGAGTGCCAGTGACTTTTGTCGGCTACCAGACCCCGTGCCACCTATCTGGCCCATGGTCCACCACATACCTGTTGACAATTGTTGACCCCTGCGATAGACTTTTGCTTAATGAGCCCGGTAACCATGATCCTCTGCACCTGTTCTTGTCCACCTACATAGGTGGCAGGCGACTCATGTAGTCTAACAACTTCGTAAACAGCCCTGCACCCGCCAGTTTTTGTGATGTCTGGCGGGTTTATTTTTTGTCCACTGCCAGGAGGATCCTTTGAGCACTCGGTCCACAACCACTCAGGTACGCACCCAAGAGGCGCTCTACCAGGAAAGCAAGGAGCTGGCCCAGACCTCCCCGGGGATCATCCCCTTTATGGACTACGAGATACAGCGCCTCGAAGAGGAGTCGGCCGCGTTCGTGGCCGGAGAGCTGGATAGCACCCAGTTCATTCCCTTCCGGCTCCGGCAGGGCGTGTACGGGCAACGGCAACCGGATGTGCAGATGGTGCGGGTCAAAGTCCCCGGCGGCATCCTCACGACAGAGGCGCTGGAAACCCTGGGGAAGGTGGCCGAGGAGTACGCCCCGTTGGGCAAAGGCCACGTCACCACCCGGGAGAATATTCAGTTCCACCACGTGCCCCTGGCCCGGTGCCCGGAGGTGCTTCGGCTGCTGGGCGACGTGGGCTTGAGCACCAGGGAAGCCTGTGGCAACTCGGTGCGCAACGTGATCGGCTCCCCGGTAGCCGGGGTGTGCGCCGACGAGGTCTTCGACCCCACTCCCTATCTCGCGGCTTACGTCCGCTTCGGGGTGCGCCACCCGATTACTCAGAACTTCCCCCGAAAGTTCAAGACGGCCTTTACCGGTTGCTCCAGCCACGACAGCGTCGCCGCCGCCA
>CAJWBT010000157.1 GCA_913020235.1 uncultured Chloroflexota bacterium | reverse complement strand
GCGCCGACTCGCGAGGCCTCAACCGGCGCACCCTGGAAAGCCTGGTGCGGGCCGGAGCCTTCGACTGCCTGGGGCCCAGGGGGGCCCTGCTCAACGCCATTGACCAGATTATCGCCACCGCCCAGCTTGAAGCACGCACCCGCAACTCCGGCCAGACCAGCTTGTTCGGCGGCCAGGCCGGCCAGGCGGATCCGGGCCAGGTCCCGGGCATATCCATCGGCAGCTCCGACGTACCCGTAGAGCAGAAGGCCGCCTGGGAGAGAGAACTATTGGGCCTGCCCTTGTCCTACAACCCCCTCTGGGAGTTGGCCACCATCGACGCAGGCGATGCGATCAACTCGTTGGCCCAACTGGATGAAGGCATGCAGGGGCAGACCCTGTCCCTCCTCGGCCACGTTTCAGCCGTAACCGAGCGGTACACCAAGGACCAAAAACGGTTCCTGGTGGTCACCCTGGACCTGCTGGCCGGCCCGGTGGAGGTGGTCGTTTGGCCTGACGTGCTGGAGCGCACCCATCAGGTGTGGAAGGAAGGGAAGGTGGTACGGGCCACCGGCAAGCTGCGGCTCCGGGCAGACCAGTTTTCCCTGGCGTGCGACCGCGTGCAGGAGTTCTCCGCCAAGGGGCCTGCGTCACCTAACGGCTCCGAAGCGCCCTCCAAGAACGGCGGCAAACCCTCCCCCTCAAACGGCGCCGGGCATGGCCTCGCGCAGAAGCCAAGAGCCGTGGAAGCCGCCACCTCCAACGGAGGACGCTACCGCACGGTTTTCGTGGGAGTCACCGAGTCCGATGATCCCACCGGAGACGCCCATCTGCTGAGGGAAGTTGTCCGGGTCCTTCTGGAGTATCCGGGCAAGGACCGGGTCAATCTAAATATCAGCACCGGCGGCCGCCGGGTGTTGATGGAGCTGCCGGTGGTGAGCACCAGCTACTGCGATGGCCTGCGACATCGGCTGGAAGCCCTGCTGGGACCCGAAGCGGTGGCCCTGCGGGATGGTAACGGGCCGCGGGGGTAGGGCCTGCCCTTCCAGGACGAAAACGTAAGGGGCGCCCCAATTACCTCGGGCGCCCCTGCTTCGGCGAGGTTCCCCCGCACCTCTTCCAGCTGGGTTTGGCGGTCTCTCCAGGGCTAGATACGGTCGAGGAGAGGGGTCACCTCCAGGAACACCGGCGCGAACACCAGCGAAACGATGGCCATCAGCTTGAGCAGGATGTTCAGCGACGGACCCGAGGTATCCTTGAAGGGATCACCCACCACGTCCCCCTCCACCGCAGCCTTGTGGGCCTCAGAGCCTTTCCCCCCGAAGTGGCCCAGCTCCACATACTTCTTGGCGTTGTCCCATGCTCCGCCGGCGGTGGCCATCATGATGGCCAGCATGAACCCGGAGCCGACCGAGCCGATCAACAGGCCGCCCAGCGGCTCGGTGCCGAGGATGAAGCCGGTAGCTACGGGCACAACCACGGCCATCAGGCCGGGAATTATCATCTCCCGCAGCGCCCCACGAGTGGCGATGTCCACGCACTTCGCATATTCCGGCTTGGCGGTACCCTCCATCAACCCGGGAATCTCCCGGAACTGGCGCCGCACCTCGTTGACGATGGAGAAGGCGGCCCGGCCCACGGCATTCATGGTGAAGGCCGAGAACAGGAAGGGCAGCATGGCCCCTATGAGCAGTCCGACCAGGGTCTTGTGGTCCAACAGGTTTATTGCAACGTCCAGATCAGCGGCCACCGCGTACGCGGCCAGCAGGGCCAGCGAGGTCAGGGCGGCGGAGCCGATGGCGAACCCTTTGCCCGTGGCGGCGGTGGTGTTCCCCAGGGCATCCAGGGCGTCGGTCCTCTCCCGTACCTCGGGAGGCAATTTGGCCTGCTCGGATATGCCCCCGGCGTTGTCTGCCACCGGCCCATAGGCGTCGGTGGCCAGGGTGATGCCCAAGGTAGAGAGGAGCCCAACGCCGGCCAGGGCTACACCGTAGAAGCCGGACAGCTCGAAGGCGATGATAATGGTCACCCCGATGGCAACTAGTGGGATCACCGTGCTAATCATGCCGGTCGCGATGCCGCTGATCATCACGGTGGCCGCGCCGGTCTGAGAGTTTTCGGCTATCCGTTGGGTCGGTTTGTAACTATATGAGGTGTAGTATTCGGTGGACAGACCGATTACTATCCCGGCCACCAAACCGGTCAGGACCGCCCAGAACCACTCGAACTCCAGGTCCAGGGCTAACACCAATGCCAGGGCGAACACAGCCACCAGCACCGCCGCGGTGAAGATGCCCCTACGCAACGCCCAGAGCAGCTGCCCGAACCCCGCGTCTTCGCTGCTCCGGACCACAAAGGTGCCCAGGATAGACGCCAGGATTCCGGCTCCCGCCAGCAGCAAGGGAAACACCGCCTGGTCGGCCTTCCAGGCGCCCTGCGTCCCGGCCAGCGCCGCCGCCGCCAGGGCGATGGCTGATATGAGGGAGCCAACGTAGGACTCGAACAGATCGGCGCCCATGCCGGCCACGTCGCCCACGTTATCGCCCACATTATCGGCGATAACCCCGGCATTGCGGGGGTCATCCTCGGGGATGCCGGCTTCGACCTTGCCCACCAGGTCGGACCCCACGTCGGCAGCCTTGGTGAAGATGCCGCCGCCGACTCTGGCGAACAGGGCAATGGAACTCGCACCAAAACCGAACCCGGCCACCACACTGATGTCCTTGAAGATCAGGTAGAGGATGGTAACCCCCAGCAGGCCGATGCCCACCACCGTTACCCCCATTACCGATCCGCTGGAAAAGGCCACCCGAAGCGCCGGGTTTAGACCACGCATCGCGGCCGCCGCCGTCCGGACGTTGGCCCGTACCGCCACGCTCATTCCGATGAGCCCGGCCGTGGCCGAACAGATGGTGCCTGCCAGGTAAGAGATGGCGGTCCTGGGTACCAGGTCGTCCCGGGTATGCCAGTCAATGAGCACCCACAGAACGCCGGTCACCACCACAACGAAAGGCACGAGCACCAGGTACTCCCGGCGCAAGAAAGCGCTGGACCCTTCCCGGATGGCGTCGCCGATGGTCCGCATAGCCTCCGTGCCCGGATCGGCCTTCAGAACCCGAATAGTGGTAGCACCTGCGAAGAGAAGGGCTATGCTACCGGCCACGATTGCGACAATTATGAACTCCACGACATTCCCCCCATGGCAAGCGAAAACAGGTTGCTTTTGGGCGTGGGAAATCTATCACAATCACCAGGGGGTGTCAAGGAAGGGGCAAAGAGGGAACGTCGAGACCCGGCTAGTGCAGGCCTTGCCAGTGCAGATAACAGACCGGGACGTCCAAGTTTAAGGCTGGTAAACGTCGACGTCGGGAAACGCGATGGCAATGGAGAACCAGAATGCCCGGCGGGTATTCAACCGCTCCATTTGAGTGCCCTCCAGAGGCCCGGCGGCCGACCGCCCGGCGGCATCCCAAACGCTGCCGGTCTCCCGGTCGACGAACGTCTGGTCCTGGTCACGATAATAGAAGGTCAAGGTGCGCCCGTCCACTACCGGAGAGAAAGCGCCCACCGCCCGGTTTTCGGCCCGGGCAAAGACCACCACCGGCCGGCCGCCCACCCGGTCGTTCACGGCCGCGTCGCCGATCTTCTCCAGCGGATAGGCGGTAACCGCGCCGGCCACTTCCACCGTAAGCACCAGCTCTCCGGAGGATAGGCGGGAATCCAGTAGGTCTCGGTGAACGGGAAAGACGAACCGGTCATTTGCTATCCGGTCCTTGTAGCTCTCCGGAAAACCCCTGCCGTACCGGTTGCTGGCGAACAACGAGGGGTTGCCGGCGATCCCGGTCAGAAGGCGGGTCTCCGGGTACAGCCGGCGCCACTCGCCCCAGGCCATGGTGGTTGACGGCAGCAGCCCAAGCCGGGCGTGAGTCAGGGGTCCGACTACGGCCTCGCCACCCACCTGAAACCAGTATGAGCCCGTCTGGTGGTCGTACATCACCAGGTCGGACTGGTACAGGGCGCTGGTATTGCCAAAAGTCAGAACGCGCCCGTCCAGCTCCCGGCTGTAAACCACGCCGCTGAAGCAAAGAGGGCAGTAGGTGATCAACACGGGCACATCTTCGATCACGTCGTTGACCAGCTCGTGGAAATCAAGCACATTCACCGGGTAGGCGTAGGCCTCATCTCCGGAGTCGTATCCGATCACCAGATTGTCGTCGTCGAGCCAGGGCAAGGAATCGGGAGGGCCATAGAACGGCTCGGCGATGGGCACGATGGCATCACGCAGGTCCAGGATCAGCGGCGTCGCGGCACGGTCCAGGGACACGTTACCGATCTCGGCACCGAAGGTGTCGAAGATGATGTCTTCGAGCGGCACGCTGTGGATGCTCTTGTCGACCATCGGAACTCCCTCGACCGTAACCACGGCTTCGGGAGTCGGCGTACTGGTGCTGGGAGCCGCCGTCCGCGTCGGAGGTGGGATTGGGGTGGCAGCCGGCCCTGCTTCCGTTGGGGCCGCAATGCGGGCAGTGGGCGGCGGGGTGCTGGAAGGCGGTGTCGTTGACCGGGGTGGAACGGTTGACGTGGCCGCGCTGCCGCACGCCGCAACGCCGAGCATCAGAAGTCCGGCGAACAGCCAGACTCCCCGATGCCCCAACAATTTTCGACCCAGGCCGGTTGCTTTCATCCCCATGGGCTGCCTCATCGAGTATGCGAATTTACGGTTGCCCATATATTGGGATGCGAGGCGGCCTCCAACCGGTGCAATTCAGGCTGCCCGCCCCGGCCTCGCCGGCGGTCCAGGCTTTGACATTAGGAAACCCGGCACCATAAACTGACTAGCAGAGGACTGCCACACCACCTTGCTTCACCACTCCAAAAGCGTCCAAAAGCGTCGGGAGGCAATCCAACCGGCGGACCCCAGGAGACGGCCATGAGATCGGGTCTGACGCTCTCATTGGCCGTGGGTGTTTTGCTCTGGCTGTCCGGTTGCGGCCTAACCGAGGGAGATGTCCGTCAGCTTGCTGACGCCAGCGCCGCTACCGCGGTGGCGGCCATCCCCACCGCGACGCCCGCCCCGACGGCCAGCCCCCAGCCTATTCTATCCCCCGCTACACCTCAGCCAACTCCGTCCCCCGTAAACCTTCCGCCGACAGCCACGCTGCGGCCAAACCCGACCCCGCAACCGACGGCCACTCCTCAGCCGACCGCGACACCGCTGGCGATACCGCCGACAGCCACACCTCGCCCCGCTCCTACCCCGCAACCGACGGCTACTCCTCAGCCGACCGCGACCCCGGTGACGATACCGCCCACGCCGACCGCGTTGCCGGCTCCGACTCCCCGGTCCTCGTCAGGGGTGGCGGCACTCGGCGGACAGGCTTCGGGCACTACGGTTTTTCGCCTGGAGGGGGATTTCTCTCTCAAGGTTGATCCGGCGGAACCGTTGGCCGGCCGCGATGTCTTTTTCACGCTGGATGGACTGCTGCCGTGGCAGGAAGTCATCGTTGAGTTCGCTGACCCCCGGGGAGCGCCGGCCCAGTGGGTTACGGAAGAGGAGGTGCTGCTCGTCGATGCCGACGGCGGGCCGGCGGCGCAGCGCCAGTTCCACGCCGACGGCTCGGGGCAGGTCAGTTGGCTTCGCGTCGGTACCCGTGACCAGGAAGGCGTGTGGTCGGTGCGAATTACCATCGACGGAGAGACCAGCGACATCACCTATCCGGTGGACCAGCCTCAGTTGGCCGACCAGGACATGGAGACCGTGGGGGTTGCCCTCAGACGCTACCAGGGAACCGTGTCGAACACCTACTCCTCGACCCTGGTGCCCGGCATTCTGCCCGTGGACCTGCAATCACATCTGGCCTGGGCGATGGACCGGCTGGAGGATAGCCTGGGAGTCCGGACCCGGCAGATCCCGGATATCTATCTCGCGGGCAACAGCGGCCTGTTGCAGCAGATCGCCCAGGCCACGGGAGACGACATCGGGTTCGAGGACGGCTACTA
>CAJWBT010000156.1 GCA_913020235.1 uncultured Chloroflexota bacterium | reverse complement strand
CTCCCGCCTGATCCTTATCGACGCCCTGAGCATGAGCTTCCGAGAGGTGAAGCTGAAGAGGAACCGGGCTTGTCCGCTGTGCGGCGACAATCCCAGTGTCACCGAATTGATCGACTACGAGGTTTTCTGCGGGCTGGGAGCCAGAGAGGCGGCGGAGGTCGCCTCCGACTAGGAATCGCCGCTCCGGCCGGCATCCTGATCCCAGGCAGACAAAGGCAATACCGCACGGGTCGATAGGGCTGAGGCAGGGTACCCGAGAGGACCCCATGGCTGGAGCCGCGTGGCAATGATTGGGGTGCTCCAATTTTTGCAAACTCAGTCACCAGCGGCCAGGCGTAGCTAGGAATAGATAGAGAGCATGGTAACGAAGCTGACCTACAAAGGGATTCTGGCAACCATCGGCAACACCCCCGTGGTGGAGCTGCAGAACATGAGCCCCAAGCCGGAGGTGCGTATCTTCGCCAAGCTGGAGGGACAAAACCCCACCGGCAGCGTCAAAGACCGCATCGCCCTGAAAATGATAGAGCAAGCGGAGCTGGACGGGGAAATATCCCCATCCCGCACCATTCTGGAGCCCACCAGCGGCAATACGGGCATTTCTCTGGCCATGATCGCGCGCCTGAAGGGCTACAAAGTAGCCGTGGTCATGCCGGAAAACGTGAGTGCCGAGCGGACCCAGCTTCTGGATGCCTACGGGGCGGCGATCATCTATTCCGATGGCTCACGGGGCACCAACGGCGCCATCGAGGTGGCCAAGGACTTGGTTGAGAAAAACCCGCATCAATACCTCATGCTGTACCAATACGGCAACCAGGCCAACCCCGGAGCCCACTATGAGACCACGGGCCAAGAGATAGTGGAAGCCGTGCCGGAAGCCGATATGTTCGTGGCCGGGCTGGGGACCGGGGGCACCCTCATGGGGGTTGCGCGCCGTCTGAAGGAACACAATCCCCAAATTAAGATCGTCGCGGTGGCCCCCGAGCCCGACGACTTCATATCCGGGCTGAGGAATTTGGATGAAGGCTTTATCCCGCCGATCTTGGACATCACTTTGCTAGACTCGAGGATGCTGGTGAGCAGCTTGGATGCCTTTCGGACCACCAAGGAATTGCTGTCCCAGGAAGGCATCTTCGCCGGCATCTCCTCGGGCTCGGTAGTTTACGGCGCTCTGCGGCAGGCCGAGCGCATGGACCGCGGCACCGTCGTGTGTCTGTTGGCCGATGGCGGCTGGAAGTATCTCAGCACCAGCTTGTGGACCAAAGATTACGAGGAATTGGCCAAGGAGTCGAAGGGCAAGATCTGGTGGTAGTGAGGGCTTCGAGCCCCGCGGTCTTCCACCTTGAGAAGCCGCCGGCACCGGCGGACCGCCAGGTCCGAACCGGAAGACTCCACCGATCAATTTATGCCGTCTCCGAACCTACGGCTTGGGCTGGATGGGAGTGTGAGGCAAGTCCATCAGCCCTTGAAACCGCCCCCCGGCGGTGCTATACTGAGCCCACATAGTGCTTCCTTCGGAAAGCGGGGTCATCCCGCTTTCTTGCTGATGGAAGCAAGGCGGGTTCGGGCAAAATCGCAAAGGGGGCTTTGCGGTGAAAAGCGACTTTCTGATTGCGCTAACGCAACTGGCTGCGGAGCGCCACCTGCCCAGAGAGCAGGTGCTCCTGGCCATTGAGGTTGCCCTTGCTTCGGCTTTCAAGAAGGACAACCCGGCGTCGGTGCAAAACATAACGGTCAAACTTAACCCCAACACCGGGGAAGTAAACGTCTACGCCTTGAAAACCGTGGTCGAGACCGTGGAGGACTCGGCGCTGGAGATCAGCCTCGCTGACGCCCAGGGCATCAAGCAAGGAGCCGAATTGGGCGACGACGTGGCCGAGGCTGAGCCACTGCCGCATAACGCCAGCCGAATCGCCGCTCAAACCGCCAAGCAGGTCGTTCTACAGCGGCTCCGCGAGGCAGAGCGGGAACTCCTTTACCAGGAGTTCTTCCAGCACGAGAGTGACATCATCTCCGGGGTCATTGAACAGACCGACTCTGGCCGCGCGATCACCCTGGACTTGGGCCGCGCCCAAGCCATTTTGCCCTACGAAGAACAGGTTCCCACCGAACGGTACAGAAAGGGCCAGCGAACGAAAGTCTACGTGGTGAGCGTTCGCAACGGCCCCAAAGGGCCGGAGATCATCGTATCCCGAAGCCATCGGAATATGCTGAAGCGGCTGTTCGAGATCGAAGTGCCCGAGGTTTACAACGGGGTTGTGGAGATCAAGGCCATCGCCCGGGAGGCCGGCTTTCGCAGCAAGGTGGCGGTCACCGCCACGCAGCCGGGGATTGACCCGGTGGGGTCGTGCATCGGCATACGGGGCAACCGGATACAGAGCATCGTGAACGAACTCCAGGGAGAAAAGATCGACGTCGTCTCCTGGGACAACGACCCCAAGGTGTTCATCACCAAGGCCCTCAGTCCGTCGGCGCCGACCCACGTAGAACTCTCTTTGGACGATCAAACGGCCACCGTGGTGGTGCCCGACCAGCAGCTCTCTCTCGCCATCGGCAGAGAGGGTCAGAACACCCGGCTTGCCGCGCGGCTCACTGGCTGGCGTCTGGACATCAAGGGCCTCACCGAGTGGGAGGCTCTGCGCGAGGAGCGCCTGCGACGGTCCCAAGAGGAGGCCGCGGGCAAGTTTGACAGGGACGCCGAGGCTGAGGCTGAGGCCGAGGCCGAAGACCGGGCCGCTCCCGTCGCGGTTGCCGAAGCTGAGATCGAAGAATTGGCGGGGGTCGCAGCCGCGGAGGACGCCGAGGCGACAGAGGCCACGATGATGGCGGAAGAAGAAGCCATCGAGGTGCCGTCGGTGCTGTCTGAGGAGCCCGATGCAGCCGTCGCAGAGGTGGACGAAGACAAGATCCTCGAGGCCTTGATCCAGGAGGAAGAAGAAGCGACACGCGAAGCCGAGGCCGAAGCCCCCGAAGAGGACTCCACCGGGATCAGCGTTGAAGAACTGGAGTCCTTCACCCTCGAAGACGTGGGACTGCTGGACGAGGATTACGATGGACCGGCCGAGGACTCGGAGCTGTTGCCCTCGATGCCGGTGCTCACTCCCGACGCCGGAAAGATCAGGTTCGCGGAAGACCTGGTGGAAGAGCGTGGAGGCGGCCGCCGGGACCGCAAGGGCCGCCAAAGGTCGGGAGCCGGGGGTCGAGGCCGACGCGGCGGGCGCTAACGGCCGGCGGGCTCCAGGGTGGAGAGAGGGCCTTGGCCAAAGAGCGGCACATACCGGAACGCAGTTGCGTTGCCTGCGGACAGAAGCTCCCCAAGAGGGAATTGGTGCGGCTCGTGCGCACCCCTGAAGGGGCCGTGGTGGCAGACCAGACCGGCAGGGGCGCAGGAAGGGGCGCCTACCTGTGCTGGTCCCCCGGCTGCTGGCAAAAAGGCATTCACAAAGGCGGGCTGGAGCGAAGTCTCAAGATTACATTGTCCGCCCAAGATCGAGCCCAACTGTTGGCCTTCCACCAGGAGGCGGTAATTGGGGCAGCCTCTGAGGAAGATTAGATGACTTCTGAGGGACGACCTACATCAGTCGATGAACAAGCCGCGCCGCGCCAGAGGCCGGCCGAAGGGCGTCGGGCGCGGTCCCGGGTCTTGATACTGCCCCAGACCCTCACCGTCCAACGCCTGGCGGAACTCTCCAACCAGAGCCCTATCGACGTCATCAAGCAACTGATGCGTAACGGCATCATGGCATCGATGAACCAAGTCATCGACTATCAGGTGGCCACATTGGTGACGGCCGCTTTCGGCATCCACACCACCCTTGCCGAAACCCACGAGGCGGAGGCCGCGCCCGCCGTCGAGGCTGATGAACCTGAGGACCAGGCCAACCTGAGCCCCCGGCCGCCTGTGGTTACCATTCTGGGTCACGTGGACCACGGGAAGACGAGTCTGCTGGATACCGTTCGACGGACTCGGGTGGCCGAGCGCGAGGTAGGCGGCATCACCCAGCACATCGGCGCCTACCAGGTAGAATGCCAGGGCCAGTTGATCACCTTCCTGGACACGCCGGGCCACGAGGCCTTCACCGCCATCCGTGCCCGCGGCGCCAAGGTTACCGATATCGCCGTCCTGGTAGTGGCGGCCGACGACGGATTGATGCCCCAATCGGTGGAAGCAATCAACCATGCCAAGGCTGCCAGCGTCCCTATCGTAGTCGCCATCAACAAAATGGACCTGCCGGGCGCCGATCCGGAACGGGTCAAACGCCAGCTTAGCGAGCAAGAGCTGTTGGTCGAAGACTGGGGGGGTGATGTGATCTCCGTGCAGGTTTCCGCACGTACCGGGCTGGGTATCGACGACCTGCTGGAGAACATCCTGGTGGTGGCCGAACTCGCGGAACTCAAGGCCAACCAGGACAAGCCCGCCACCGGAGTAGTCATCGAAGCCAGGCTTGACCGAAAGCGCGGCTCTACCGCCACCGTGTTGGTGCAGGATGGCACTCTCAAGGTGGGCGACCAGATCGTCGCCGGAGACGTTTGGGGCCGGGTCAAAGCCATAAACGACTACCAGGGCAAGCCGATCAAAAGGGTTATACCCGGGGAACCGGGCGAAGTCCTGGGTTTTGGCGCCGTCCCGGAAGCTGGAGACCCGTTCTCAGTCGTTGCCAACGAGCGGGCCGCCCGGGCCATTGTTGGGGAGCGGGAAAAGATCCAGTCCATGCGACAGGGCCAGACTCGGGCTTTATCCCTGGAAGAGATCGTCAAACAGATCGACTCCGGTGATGTCAAAGAGTTGAAACTGGTCCTCAAGGCGGACGTACAGGGCAGTGTGGAGGCCGTGCGCCAGGCACTGGAAGGCATGGGCGCCGATGAAGCAAAGGTCCGCATATTGCACACCGGCTGTGGCTCCGTTACCGAGTCCGATGTCATGCTGGCCAGTGCATCCGAGGCTGTCGTCTTCGGATTCGCGGTGGGTACAGAGGCCAGCGCGGAACGCTTGGCCGAGCGGATGGGCGTGGAAATCCGCCGTTACGATATCATCTACCAGCTGATCGACGACGTGGACCAAGGGCTGCACGGAATGCTCGATCCGGTCCAAACCGATGTGGTCGTGGGGCGCGCCGAGATCCGAGAGATTTTCCCGTCCCGCCGTGGTGTGCAGATCGCTGGATGCCGGGTCACCGAAGGCCGTATAAACCGGGGCGCTACCGTACGGATCATGCGGAATGGCGAGGCCATTCACGAAACCACCATCGCCAGTCTGCGCCACTTCCGCGACGAAGTCACGGAGATGACCGCCGGCTCCGATTGTGGTATCACCCTGCAAGGCTATAACGACTTCCAGGAGGGCGATATCGTAGAATCTCACCGCCTGGAAGCGGGCCGCCGCTAAGCCAACAGCTGGGCACCCGTCCCTGCCTAACTTCTCCACCACCCGACTCGGGGGATACCTTATATGCCCAGGCGTATCGAACGGGTCAATGAACTGTTGCGCCAGGAAATCAGCCAACTGCTGGCCCGTCAGATAAAAGATCCACGCTTGCTGGGGGTGATCAGCATCACCCGCGTCAGGACTTCCAACGATCTTCGGGCTGCCGAGGTATTCCTGAGCGTTATGGGGGACCCGGAAACCAAACTCAGTGCCCTGAAGGGAATCCGGTCTGCCGCTTCCTTTCTGCGGCGGGAGCTGCGGCCGCGTCTCACCCTGCGCCACACTCCTTTCTTGACCTTCTCCCTCGATGAGTCTCTCGAAGAGGCAGGCCACCTGCTGGAGATAATGAACAGCATTCGGGAGCAGGAGCCCGACCAGGACTCGATAGAAGTGGACGATTGGAACGGGGGCCCCCTGCCTTCCTCCTTCCGCAGCAACTGATGTATGACCAAATCCAAGAACAACGACCAGCAGTCCGTTGACGGGTTCGTCAACCTCTACAAACCACCGGGAATAACCTCCATGGACGTGTTGCGCCGGGTAAAACGCATTACCGGCCAGCGTCACAAGGTTG
>CAJWBT010000155.1 GCA_913020235.1 uncultured Chloroflexota bacterium | reverse complement strand
GCTATCGCCAGGGAACTCGGCATCCATCGAAACACTGCCCGCAAGTATGCAGTGGCTACCAGTCCGCCGACTTATCTAAACACCAGCCCAAAGCAACAACCGGAGCAAACGCGACTGACATAATCCCTTGACAGAAAGCCCTGACATTTTCCCTTGACGGCGACACCCCACTGGTACACTTTCACTCCGCCCTTGACAGAGCGCCACAGCGGCGAGGCTTACTCCTATGACGTCCGACATTCTCAGCGGCAGAACGCCCAATAGGAAAGCCGGCACAGCGTAAGTTTCTTTGGCGGCGACGAAAGGTTTGTCCAAAACAACTCGCTCCTCTACGGGCATCTAGTATTATATGTTATTGGAGGTATTGAATCAATACTAGGTGCAAACACATCAATTGCATGGCAAAAACTGACGGCCTGTTGCGGCCTTGGGCCAGGGCAGCAGGGTGTTCGGCTAGATGCCTCTATTCTCGTTATGTGGGGGCACAGTGGGGGCTGAGCGCACGCAGGGGACCATTTTCCGCGAACCGGCCACGGCCTGAAATACGCCGGTACTGAAGTCACAATGCGAGATACTGCGGAGCTGGGCCGTCGGATATCGTGTGACTATCGCGATCCGCGCCCGCTGTTGGTTAAAGGCAAAAGAACGTCCCAAGTAACCTTCGCAATCGGACTTCTCCTCTGACCCATGCCCCCGGAACTCGGCCCTCTGGCATGCCTTCAGCGCTTCCGCCTCACCTGCGGTGCCGTCGGAATCCGGCCCACTTGGGAGCAGTCTCTGTGGATCAGCCGGTTACCTTAATTACTTGGGACTAATCATTCATATCAGATTCGGCCCGGTATGTCAAGACTTGCTACTAATCTTCGGTTCATTCGACCCTGTGCATCAGCTATTGCGTGGTATTCATGCATGATGTAGACGGTATTCGTCGCTCGATGTGGTAGGCCAAACTAGCGGCCCCGGTGTCAGTCGGCGCCGCATCGACCGATTCCGTCTCGCCGCTTGCCCGGCGACCCGAGATTGGCCAGGCACATGATATCGGTGACTGTGCTACACTGGCCTGGATTTCCCCGGCCCGCCCACCCAACTCGGGAAACTTTCCAACGCCGAACAAAGGTGTAACTATGGCCACCGAAGACGACAAACTGCCCCTTCCGCTGGAGGGCATCCGGGTCCTGGATGCCACTCACATCGTTGCCGGACCTTTCTGCGCGATGATCCTGGCCGACATGGGAGCCGAGGTCATCAAGATCGAGCGCCCACCCGGGGGCGAACTGAGCCGCAACCGTGGCCCGTCCGTCGAGGGACCGGCTGGTGATAATCAAATCGGCGCCAGCTTCCTGGCGCTGAACCGCAACAAGAAGGGTGTCAGCCTGGACCTGCGTGCCCCGGCGGCCAAAAAGGCCTTCGAGAACATGGTCCGCGTCTCTGACGTGCTGTTGGAGAATTGGGGTCCCGGCGCGCTAAACCGCCTGGGACTCGGGTTCGACCATCTCCAGCAGCTCAACCCAGGCCTGATCTATGCCAGCATCACCGGCTACGGTGACAGCGAAGCCTTGCGCGGCCCCTACTCTGACTGGCCGGCCAACAACCTGTGCATTCAGGGAATGGCCGGCTGGATGGCGATCACCGGCGCCGAGGATGGGCCGCCGCTTTCCGTCGGAGACAGCATGGGAGACTCGGTCCCCGGCCTGTGGACCGCCTTGGGCATCCTGCTGGCCCTGGAGACTCGGCGCAAGACCGGGAGGGGCCAGCACGTGGATATGGCCATGTACGAGTGCTTGATTCCCCACACCGTCAGCAATTGGGCCACCCTCCGGAGCACCGGCCAGGCCAAGGTCCGAAGCAGGGAGACGACCATCACCGGCGGACTTACCGTGCGGGCAAAGGACGGCTACGTCGTGATGGCCGGAGTGAGGCGTCCGGAGCACTACGCTGCCCTTTGGCGTTTGATCGGCCGGGAAGACCTGGTCGAAGACACCCGATACCTGGCGAAGGACATCTTGCCAGACTTCTACTTCGAGCACATTATTCCCGCCATCGAAGAATGGTCTCACCATGTTCCCAAGCTGGAGGTGTGCCGACAGCTCACGGGAACCGGCTTCTCCGTGGGGATGGTGCAAAACGTGGAGGACCTGGACCGGTGCCCCCACCTGGAAGCCCGGCGGATGTTCATGGACATCGGCGACACCTTCGGAGGCAATTTTGCCGCGGTGAAGACGCCGGTCCAACTCACGGAGTGCGTCGATCCACCGAAAGTGAGGGCCCCGCTATTGGGCGAGCACAACCTGGAGGTGCTCTGCGGCATCGGCGGGATTACCGCGGAGGAGCTTGCCCAGATGGAGGCCGACGGGAGTGTTTAGTAGCTATCCCAAAACCGAGGGGTCCGGATAAGCTAGTACTCAGTCAACTTGGTTTTGAAAGGATGTCATTCCGAGGAGCAGAGCGACGAGGAATCTTATCGTTACGCTGAGATTCTTCGCTTCGCTCAAAATGACAATTGCAGATTTAGGTTGACTGCGTACTAGAGCTCCATCAACTCGGCCGTATCCATGAACGTGGTCACCACTTCCGGGCCCTGGTCCCTGATGATCACCAGGTCCTCGATGTGGTAGCCCTCCTTGCCGGGCCACCGGACCCGCGTCTCCACCGCGAAGACCATGTTGGGATGCAGAAGGGTATCGTCTCCGGCGGAGAGCATTGGCATCTCGTGGATGTACAGGCCCACCCCGTGGCCGGCGAAGGGCAGGCCGAAGGGAATCTCCACCTGCCGGTAGCCCTCGACCGCGACCCGGTAGACTTCCGAGGCGGGGGTTCCGGGCTGCATGGCGGCGATGGTGCTCCGGTGGACCTCCATGAGCCGCTGATATACCGACCGGCGCTCCGGGCTGGCCTTTCCCACGACCGCCGTCCGCCCGATGTCCGAGTAGTATCCGGAGAAAAAGCCGCCGCAATCGGACTTGATCAGGTCGCCGAACACCACCGTTTGATCGGTGGGGTCGGGATGAGCGTAGCCCGTGTTGGGCCCCACCGTCAGGTACAGGAAAGCGGGGGTGTCGGCGCCGGCCTGGAGTATGTTGGCGCCCAGCCGGGCCACCAGGCTGCGCTCGGTCTCACCAGGCTTCACGGTGGCGTAGGTGGCCATCAGGGCATGCTCGGTGGCCACGGCCGCCCTCGTGAGCAGTTCCACCTCCGCCGGCGTCTTCACCATGCGCACCTTCTGGAACAGGGGCTCACAGGGGAGGAACTGGGCTTCGGGCAGGGCTTTGGTCAGCTCGGCGAAGAAATCGGCGGTCAGGAAGGAAGGCTCGAAGCCCACGCGCCCGGCGGCCAGGCCCTTCTCCCGCAGGACGTCCACCAGGAACTGGATGGGCGAATCTTCATGCTGTATGTAGCCTCGGATGTCCGGAATCCAGGACTTCTCCCGCACGTAGCCCTCTTCGTTGGTGGCGACGATGAAGGTGGGGTCTCCCTCGCGCGGCCACACCACCAGGGCCAGCCGGTCGCGTATGGACCGCTGAGTCCACAGCAATACCCCGGAGATATAGGGAACGTTTTCCGGAGACATGGCTACGACGGCGTCGAAGCCGCTGCCGGCCACCTCCCGTTTCAACGCCTCCAGATTGCCAATAACCTCAGCCATCGAGTCCTCCTCATCGCTGGTGGGTGCCATAGCCGGTGGCCTTCGCGGCCCCGGTTGTCATTTCTCCGAAGATGTCATGCTGAGCCAGCCGCAGCTGCGAAGCATCTGGGGTGGAGCGCCCCCTCCGCCTCCCCAGATCCCTCGTCCTTCCCGCGAAGGACTCGGGATGACGGGGTGGTCTCCATTTTCGTCGGCCGCGGCGCCCGACGCAATCGGGCCATGAAATATCTTGAGGTGAGAACAATACGGCACCGTCCCCCGACAAGCCTCGGGGCGTTTCCCGTCAGACCGAAATCGGCTACCGGCGGACGGTTGAAACTGCTTCCAGGTTAGCCGGTCGAGCCGGTGCCGCCGGAGGCTGGATCACCAGCCCAGACCGCGGGACACGGTCTTCCCCCGCTTGGCCTTCCACAGGTAGTAGTGCTCAAAGAACCTCTTGGCCCACAGCCATCGCTTGCCTTCGGAGATGTCGGCGACGTTGCGCGGTGGCCGCACGGGGTCCAGCTTCAGGCGTGCCGCCCCATCTCCCATGTCCAAGATGCACTCGGCGAACAGGGGACGAGCCTTCTTCTCACCGGCGTCTACCTCCGCGGCGATGTTGTGCGCGACGGCCGCGGCCATCTGCTCGGTCATGTGGGCCGTCTTCAGAAAATTTACGGGAACAGGGGTCTCGTCGACCGGCGGAAACGCGACGGCAACCCCGGCGGCGTAGATGTTCGGAAACTCCTGATGCCGGTAGTGTGCGTCTACCGGCACGAAGCCCCTGGGGTTGCCAAGGCCCGGCGATTCTATCATGGCGTTGACGCCGGCCAATGGAGGAATGATGAGGGAAAATCGCGATTCGAAAGCTTTTCCATCGGTCAGCTCCACCGATGACTCGGTGATCTTGGATATGGCCGCCGACGTGAAATAGCGGATGGACCGCTCCTCGAACTCTCCCTCGAGGAACTGCCGGGCCCGGCCCATACCCCCGGCTCCCATGTGCCCGAGGAACGGCTCCGGCGTGAGGAAGGTTATGGGCGCCAGGTGCCGGATCTTCTTGCTCCGCATCAGATGGTCGATCTGGAAGGCGAACTCGTACGCCGGCCCGAGGCAACTGGCGCCGGGCGCGCAACCGATCACCATTGGGCCCGGGTCTTCAAGCAACCTCTTAACCGCGTCCCTGGCCTCTTCCGCTTCCGGGGGTGACATGAGTGAATGCCCCGGACCGTCGAACGGCCCCAGTCCGGGGATGGCCTCGTTTGCGCTTCGGTGGCCGGTGGCGATGACCAGATAGTCGTACGAGTATTCCGCGCCGTCCGTGACGACCTTCTGCCCCTGGGTGTCGACACGCAGTACCGTCGCATGGACGAAATCGATTTTCTTGCGTGCCAGCGGCTTTTCCAGGTCAAACGATATTTGGGCCAGAGTTTTCGACCCTATGGCGACCCAGGGAAGGGACGGTATAAAAACGAACCGCCGTTCCTTGGAGATCAGGGTTATCTCACACTTGCTGGGAGCGAGGCGCTTCCGTAGATGGTAGGCCGTGGTCGTCCCGCCAAACGATCCGCCGATTATCACCACTCTCATCTCAGTCCACTACTCCAATCGCCTCGTGGGATCGACCCGATTCAAGTTGGAGGGATTCTACCATATCGTTCGTCGCTCGTGCAGCGTGTGGGCTCGTCCGCTCCATGCGGCCACGGGATGGTCTCCAATTCTGGGTTCCGCAGAACGCCGAAACGCCGGACCATCCCCAGTCCAGGGGCGCCAAAGGCCGCGTCGGCCATTCCAATGTTGACACGATCAGGCCGCGTGCCTATCCTGGTCCCTGTGGACGAGCTGCTGAGCGATATCCGGGTGCTGGAGCTAACCTCGGGGATGGCCGGCGCCTGGGCGGCCCGGTCATTAGCCGACTGGGGCGCTGACGTCATCAAAGCGGAGCCACCGACCGGTGACCCGGCCCGTCGCCTCGGCCCCTTCCCCAACAACGATCCGCATCCGGAGCGCTCACCCTGGTTCCTCTTCCTGAACGCCAACAAGCGGGGCGTCACCCTGGACCCGGCCACGCCTACAGGGCATTCCCTGCTGCGTCAGCTCCTCTCTCAATGCGACCTGCTCATCGAGGACTGCTCGGCAGCCCAGGCGAGCGCCTTGAACATCCAGCCGGACGCCCTTGCCGCCGACTTTCCGGACCTCGTCCACGTATCGGTAACACCCTTCGGGCGGACCGGCCCCTACGCCGGGTACCAGGCGACGGACATCGTCCTCCAGGCCATCGGCGGGTTCATGTACCTGAACGGCAACCCTCACCTGCCGCCCATCTATGTTCCCTGGGAGCAGGCCGCCCTCTACGGCGGCAAGGTGGCGGCGGTTTCGGCCA
>CAJWBT010000154.1 GCA_913020235.1 uncultured Chloroflexota bacterium | reverse complement strand
CTTAGGATCATGTGCTGAAAGGCGTGGGAGTTCGAGTCTCCCCTTCCCCACCAAAGCATACATGGCGCTGAAACTTCGGGTTACGGCGCACCGGGAACATCAGCCCGGTATTGGGTGTGCAGGTTTGGGGCAGTTTCATTCAGCCGAGGAGGTCAGGTGGTAGCACTGTTAGAAGTAAAAGACCTCAGGACTCATTTCTTTACCTACGAAGGCGTCGTGAAGGCGGTGGATGGGATATCTTACCAACTGGAACAAGGCGAGACCTTGGGCCTGGTCGGTGAGAGCGGTTGCGGCAAAAGTGTCAGCGCCCTCTCGCTGATGCGCTTGATTCCCGATCCACCGGGCAAGATCTTGAACGGCGAGGTCCTGTTCGAAGGTGAGGATATCCTCAAGATCGAAATGGACGATATGCGCCATATCCGGGGTGGCAAGATGTCCATGGTCTTCCAGGAGCCCATGACCTCGTTGAACCCGGTGCTCACCATAGAAAGGCAGCTCACCGAGACACTCCAACTCCATAAGGGGATGAACCAGCATCAATCCCGCGTGGAGAGCGTGGACTTGCTGGCGAGGGTGGGCATCCCAGACCCGGACAAGCGGGTGAAGCAATATCCCCACCAGTTCAGTGGCGGGATGCGACAACGGGTAATGATCGCGATGGCCCTCAGTTGCAACCCCCGTTTGATCATCGCCGATGAGCCGACCACCGCCCTGGATGTGACCATTCAGGCCCAGATCTTGGAGCTGATGAAGTCCTTGACCACCGAGTTCGGGGTGGCCCTGATCGTCATCACCCACAACCTGGGTGTGGTGGCCCGCTACGCCGACCGGGTTAACATCATGTACGCGGGCAAGATAATCGAACGAGGTTCGGCGGTAGAGATATATACCAACCCGAGGCACCCCTATACCGTAGGGCTGCTCAGGTCGGTGCCGCGCCTGGACCAGCCTCGCCGGTCCAGGCTGGACCCGATAGATGGCCAGCCCCCGGACTTGATAAATCTGCCGCCGGGGTGCTCTTTCCGAGTACGGTGCCGCTGGGCTACCGACAAGTGCGCAGCGGAAATCCCACCTCTGATGGCGGTGGACGATGCCCACGTCTCCGCCTGCTGGTTTCCCGACCAATTGGGCGCTGAAGCCGTGCAAGCCCTCGACGGCACTGTTGCCGCACGAGTCAGCAACGGCGATGAAGCTCCCCGCGACGGCGGCGGCACCGAGCCGGCTCCTTCCTCCAACGCACCACAGGACAAACAGGAAACGGAGGGCGGTGAAGCATGACCACAGTGCCAGGCACGCAAACCAGCGAGCAGTCACCAACCGGTATTGGTGATGTTCTCGTCGACGTAAAGAACATCAAGATGTACTTCCCCGTCTCATCGGGGATGCTGTTCCAGAGAACTATGGCCTACATCAAGGCGGTAGACGACGTCAGCTTCGTCGTGCGCCAGGGAGAGACCTTGGGTCTGGTCGGAGAAAGCGGTTGTGGCAAGACGACCACCGGCCGTTGCATCCTCCAGCTATACCGGCCCACGGCGGGCCAAATCTTCTTCGAGGGCCAAGAGTTGACCCAGCTTTCCAACCGGCACATGCGGAGCATGCGGCGCCGGATGCAGGTCATCTTCCAGGACCCCTACAGCTCCCTCAACCCTCGCATGACCGCCGGGAACATAATCGGCGAGCCCCTGGTGGTGCACCGGATGGTGCAAGGCAAGGCCGAGTACCGGGAGAAGGTGGCGGACCTGCTGCAAAACGTCGGATTGAACCCTTACATGGCCGACCGGTTTCCCCATGAGTTCAGCGGCGGCCAACGCCAGCGCATCGGAGTGGCGCGAGCCCTCTCGGTGAGCCCAAAATTCATCGTAGCCGACGAACCTGTATCGGCTCTGGACGTGTCCATTCAAGCCCAGATCATCAATCTGCTGGAGGACCTACAGGGGCGGTACAACCTTACCTACCTGTTCATAGCCCACGATCTTTCGGTGGTCCGCCACATCAGCGACCGAGTGGGGGTCATGTACCTGGGCCACATCGTAGAAATGGCGGACCGGAACGACATCTACCGCGATCCTGCCCACCCTTACACCAGGGCCCTGCTATCCGCGGTGCCTATCCCGGACCCGGTGGCCGATGCCAAGAGGGAAAGGGTTCTGCTGTCTGGCGAGGTTCCCAGCCCGTTGAACCCTCCCACCGGGTGTGTGTTCCACCCCCGCTGTCCCATAGCCACGGAGCAGTGTTCCCAGGTGCTGCCGGAGCTACGGCAGGTACGGTCCAACCACTGGGCCGCTTGTATCCGGACGGAAGGTTACGGGCCGGTCTAGCAATCCCCCATGGACCCATCGCACATACGCAACTTTTGTATAATCGCCCATATCGACCACGGCAAGTCAACCCTGGCCGACCGGTTCCTGGAAATCACCGGCACCGTCCGCCCCAAGGACATGAAGGCCCAGTTCCTGGACCAGATGGAGTTGGAGCGGGAGCGGGGCATTACCATAAAGGGCAAGGCGGTAACCATGTCCCATCGGGCCCCCGATGGGCAAACGTACCAGCTTAACCTCATCGACACCCCCGGCCATGTGGACTTCAGCTACGAGGTTTCCCGGGCCCTGGCCGCCTGCGAAGGAGCCCTCCTGGTGGTGGATGCCAGCCAGGGCATCGAAGCCCAGACTATCGCCAATACCCTGCTGGCCATGGAATACGACCTGGACCTGGTCCCGGTGATCAACAAGGTGGACCTTCCCCAGGCCGAGCCCCACCGAGTGGCCGCCGAGCTACTGCAGGTGTTCGGGTTCAGGGAAGAGGAGGTCCTCTTCGTTTCGGCCAAGAAGGGCACCGGCGCCAGCGAGATTCTGGACGCGGTGGTGGAACGGGTACCGCCGCCCAAAGGAATAGCGGATCAGCCCCTACGCGCCCTGGTGTTCGACTCCGTTTACAACCCCTATAAGGGCATAATCGCCCACATCCGCGTGGAAGACGGCTCGGTATCCAAGAATGACCGGATCCAGGTCATGTCCTCGGGGAACGTGACAGAGGTCATGGAGGCGGGCGTTTTCGCCCCGTTCCCCACACCAATAGACACCCTCTTCACCGGCCAGGTGGGATACATCGCCACCGGTTTCAAGGATGTCCGGGAGTGCAGCGTCGGTGACACCCTAACCGGAGTCCGGCGGCCCGCGGCCGAGTCGCTTCCCGGCTATGTGCAGCTAAAATCCATGGTCTTTGCCGGGCTCTACCCCTCGGAGGGCGAGGACTACGGCCATCTGCGGACGGCGTTGGAGAAGCTCCAACTGAACGACGCCTCCCTGACCATGGAGCCGGAGAGCAGCATCGCCCTTGGTTTCGGGTTTCGGTGCGGCTTTCTGGGACTCATGCACCTGGAAATCGTCCAGGAAAGGCTGGAGCGGGAGTACGGCCTGGACCTTGTCCTTACATCCCCCGGAGTGGCCTACCAGGTAGTGCTCGCCAACGGGGAGACAATCATGGTGGACAGTCCGGCCAAACTTCCACCCCCCACCGAGGTGCAAGAGATCCGGGAGCCGATCCTGCGTTTGACCATCGTGGCCCCCAACCGGCACGTGGGGGTGATCATGGAACTGATGCACTCCCGCCGGTCCGAATACCAGCGGATGGAGTACATCCAGGGGCTGGAGGGCCCGGGCACGAGAGAAGCCACCGGCGCGGACCAGGGGCGGGTGGTGATGGAGTACACCATGCCCCTGGCGGAGTTGCTGGCTGATTTCTATAACCAGCTGAAGTCGCGGACCCAGGGCTACGCCTCCCTGGACTACGCCTTGGAGGGCTACCGGGCCGCTCCCCTGGTAAAGGTGGATATACTCATAAACCAGCAGCCGGTGGAGGCATTGTCAATGATCCTGCACCGTCAGCAGGCGGCGAGCCAGGGCCGGGCGGTGGTGGAAAGACTGAGGACAGCCATCCCTCGGCAGCTCTTTGAGGTGCCGATCCAGGCCGCCATCGGCGGCCGAATAATCGCCCGCGAGACGGTGCGCGCCATGCGCAAAGACGTGCTGGCCAAGTGCTACGGGGGCGACATTACCCGCAAGCGGAAGCTGCTGGAGAAGCAGAAAGAAGGCAAGCGCCGGCTGAAGATGGTGGGCCGGGTGGAGATACCCCAGGAAGCGTTCCTGGCGCTTCTGAAACTCAACGCCGAAGATTGATCAGACCCCCCAGCCGACGAGCCGGCCGGCCTCCCCGGGTGGGGACAACGGGCGGGCTACACCCCCAGCGACTTCCGAAGCTCCACGATCTGCTCCAGGTGGTTCCGCCAGTGATGGGCAAACAGACCCTCCAGCAACATCTGCAGGGTGCGCTCATTTTCCCGGCCCCGCGTCATGGAGCGGGCCAGGACCGCTTTTACATCTAGGTCGTCATCATTGGCCGTTTCGAGGGCTTCCGCCATCCCCCGAAAGAACTCGCCGATATCTTCGCGCAGTTGCTCGATGTCGTAGGTCAGCCGGTCTGGAGTCAAGTTGTCCAGGTCGGCCCAAATCTCAAATTCCTCCAGCTCCCCCGACAGCATTCCCCAAAGGACCTGGTGGAGACCGCCTTCAGGGGTTTCCAGCAGGTGGTAGACCACCTGGCGCGCCGACCAGGCGGAGGCTTCGGGCTTCCAGTCGAGGCAGTAGTCCATGCCGTCGAGGAACCGGAGCAGCTGGGCCTCGATTTCGCGGAAGTTTTCCAGATGTTCATCGATTCGGGTAGTCAACGTCAAGCCTACCTAACTGGGCTCCGCTGGCCTCCAGGGCACCGGAGCGGATTGTCCTAGCGCGCCCTCCACCAGGGCTCGAGCCGCCTCACGAGTATCCTCCCGGGCCAGCGCGAACTCCAGGGATGCCCGCAACAGTCCCAGGGGGCTGCCTCCGTCGTAGCGGCGTCCTTTGAACTCGTATGCGTAGAGTTCCTGTCTCTCCAGCAGCAGCAGCAGCCCGTCGGTCAACTGGATCTCGCCCTTGGCGCCGGGCTCGGTGCGCTCCAGGCAGTCGAAAATATCGGGAGGCAAAACGTAGCGGCCCACGACTGCCAGGTTGGAAGGGGCTTCCTCTTGAGGGGGTTTCTCCACCATCCCATGGATTCGGTACACCCGTTCCTCCACCGCTGTGGCATCCACCACCCCATACTTGTCGATGACCTCCATGGGCACCTGCTCCACGGCGACCACGCCGGCGGAGGTCCTCTGGGCCACGGCCACCATCTGGGCCACCACCCCGGGGCTGTGGACGACGATGTCGTCGGGTAGGATGACCACGAAGGGCTCTCCCGCAACCGCCTCCCGAGCCATCAACACCGCGTGGCCCAGTCCCAGGGGTTTGTCCTGGATGACGTAGGAAACCTGGACCAGGCTGGTGGCGTGGCGCACCCTGTCCAGCAGGTCAACGGCGCCGGAGGCGGCCAGGTGCTGTTCCAGGTCTGGCTGTGGGTGGAAGTAGGCGGCTACCGACTCTTTGCCCGGCGCGGTGACGATTATGACCTGCTGGATTCCGGCTTCTGCCGCTTCCTCCACCACGTACTGGAGCATGGGCTTTTCCAGGATGGGCAGAAGCTCTTTAGGGACCGACTTGGTCACGGGCAGGAACCGTGTGCCCAGTCCGGCAGCCGGTATGACAGCTTTTCTTATCTCCACAACACACCCCCTGGCCGGGATTATTCTAGCACCTGGCTCCCGTGCCGCACAAGAAATCGTAAGCGGGCCGCGGGCGCCCGAAAGCTGTCAGCCGTCAGCTATCAGCCATCAGCACGCAGGCGGCGGGCCGGGTGTGTCGCAGGTTCTTGCGTACGCCAAGTAGCTCTAGCTTCCCCTCCTTACGAAGGAGGGGACAAAGGGGAGGTTTCCCATGGCACAGGGGAGGAAATCACCGGGGAACCCACCAAGCGCAAGGCCTTGAAACGCACTCGCCGCCGGTATAGCGCTTGCCGTTTAACGTGTGGCGTTATATAATCCTTCCGTGATCAAGTCCTTCCGAGACGGAGAGACACAGAAAATATTCTCCCGGCA
>CAJWBT010000153.1 GCA_913020235.1 uncultured Chloroflexota bacterium | reverse complement strand
CCGTCTGCGCTACGCCTGGGGCATCGCCGCCTCTCAAGCCGGAGGCATCCTCGGCAACTTCGGCACCCATGCCAAACCCCTGCACGCCGGCATAGCCTCCCAAGCCGGTGTCATGGCCGCTGAACTGGCCAAGGACGATTTTACTGCCAACCCCGACGCCTTGGATGCTCCCCTGGGTTTCTTCTACAGTGTGGTGGCCGCCGGGGATATGGACAGGGTGGACTACCAGACCGCCCTCAAGGAGTTGGGCGCGGGACACATCGTCAGCACCTGGTCCCTGAAGAAGTATCCCTGCGGTTCCATCGCCCAGGGAGCCATCGACGCTGCGCTGAGGCTTCTGGGGCGCGCACCTCTACCGATATCAGGGATTTCCACACTGAAGATTCGAGTCCCCCACCTTGAGCCCTACTTCCGGGTGACGCCCACGGGCGATGTTTCAGGCAAGTTCAGCTACCAGTTTCCCGTGGCCTGCGCCTTGCTGGACGGGAGGGTCACCAAATGGTCCTTCTCCGAAGAAAGCTTTCAGCGGCAAGAGCTTCAAGACTTGCTCCGGAAATGCGATGTCGCCGAGGACCCTGATTCCCGGCCCTACGGGGTCCTGACGGCCCGTTGGCCGGCCCAGGAAGTGGTCCAGCCTGTCGAGGTTTCAACCGGTGACGCGCGCCGCCCCGTGGGCCTGGATGAGGTCCGTGCCAAGTACCTGGCCAACGCCGAGCCGGTCTTGGGAGCGGACGTTGCCAGAGAGACGGCAGAGATGGTCCTGGACCTGGAGGAGCTCCCTCGGATAGGCGTCCTGGTAGACAAGCTGGCAAGCCGATCCTAGTCACCGTTCTGGCGCAATCTTGACGTGGATTCGGTCAGTTGGACTGCATTTAGGAGCCCCGCTGATATACCAACGGCGTGGCTCTCAGATGGGCGTCGCGTTCGTCTAGAAGCAGCCCCCATACGTGTCAAATAGCATGGCCCACCAGGGCATCCAGGGCCACTGACACTATCTGCGAATAGTGATCACGATTAGCCAGCGGCGGTAACGGGAACACATGGAGCCCCTCGCTCTATAACTACTCTAACTTGGCCAACTGACTGGGTACGCCTCAACTTCTCCCAAAAAGCTCCGGACAAGAAAACCGGAGCCTTCACCTGGGCTCGTGGCATCGGGCACGGCCTCCGAGAGTGGCGGTGGGCTGTGCGGGCCGGATGCCGGGTGTTATATTAAGTGTCTATGTTACATGATACCGGTGCGGGCGGACTTGGCTTTGAGGGGATCGACGCTGGATGCGATTGCCTGGCCCGCTTCGGCGTGAACGGGCTCGAACCGGATACGGCTAACGGCGCTTGATGACCAACTCCACCCCTAGACCCGGCCCGTACTTCGGCTGGTACGTGGCCGCGGCGTGCCTTTTCATCGCCTTCGTCACAGTCGGCGCCCGCCAGGCCGTTGGCGTTTTCGTCGTCCCCATGAGCGAGGAGTTCGGCTGGGACCGGACGACCATATCCTCAGCCGTCGCGTTGGGCGTCCTGGTCAACGGGTTGACCCAGCCGCTTATGGGGTACCTTTTCGACCGATCGGGGGTCCGCGTAATCGTGGCCAGCCTGATCGTCGTTGGCCTGGCCACGGCCTCCCTCGCCCTCACCTTCCACATCCTGTTCCTCGCCTTCATGTTTGGAATCGTCGCCTCTACCGCCCTGAGCGGTGCGTCTTCGATCAACACCGGGGCCTTGCTGGCCAGGTGGTTCCAACGCAGGCGGGGCACCGTGGTTGGCCTGAACGGCGCCGGCAGCTCGCTGGGTGGACTGGTGCTGGTACCTTTCGCCGCCTACCTGATTGAGGCCACGAGTTGGCGGGCAAGCTGGACAGTTTTGGGCCTGATCATCCTGGCACTCTCGGTGCCTCTGGCCTTCATGTTCCTTCGCGACGATCCCGGCGGGATGGGGCTGCACCCCGACGGCGACCCCGACCCGCGTCAGAGCGGCGCCACGGGCCCTAGTTACCGGGCGCGAGGGCCACTGGAAACGGACCGGTGGACCAAGTCGTTCCGGTCCTCGCCCATCTGGCAGATATCTGCTGCCTACTTCGTTTGTGGGTGCACCACCTCAGTGATATCGTTTCACTTCGTGGCCTACGCCGAGGAGGATGTGGGGGTATCTGCCATCACGGCGGCCTGGGCCTTCTCTTTCATGATGTTCCTGAACGTGTTGGGCAACATCGGAGCCGGGATACTGGCGGACCGGTTCCGGCGGAAGAACGTCCTGGCCATAGGGTACTTTTTCCGCGGCTGCGCCTACATCACGTTGCTAGCCGCGCCGTCGACCACAGGTTTGTGGGCCTTCGCTACTCTTGCCGGGGTCTCCTGGGGCGCCACCGCCGTCGTGACCAAGGCTCTGACTGCCGACGTCTACGGTGTGCGGGCCCTCGGGACCATCTCCGGGATTTCGTTTGGATTCCACCAGCTAGGCGGCGCGTTGTCGGTGTTGCTGGCCGGAGTCCTCAAAGACGTGACCGGCTCCTACACGGTTCCTTTTGCCATCGTCGGCTCCCTGCTGTTCCCGGCAGCCCTCTCCGCGTTCACCATCAAGGAGCACAAGTACTCGACGCGCTACCAGGCCCAATCGGCCCCGGCCGCCGCCGGCTGACCCAAGATGCCCCGGCCGCTTATCAGTTCCTTGGCCGCCCCTCAGGGTGATGAGGTTGACGGAGTAGCCTGTGAAGAAGCACCGGGATCCTCAACTGATCTTGCCTCAATTCTGTGCAATTGCTGGGGTCCACCTCACTCCTGCAGTGGACAGTATTCAAGGGAAGCGGCGAAGGGGAGGGCAGTTTCCCAGGTGGGCGCCGCGTCCGCCTAGAAACGGCTCACGTCCACTTCAAACAAATCACCCCTCCTGGGCACATGGGCCCACAGACACCATGTGCGAATAGTGTCTCCGCGTCCCAGAGTGGCCAGAGGACCTCTTCGGAGTGGCCCTTTGCAACACCCAATGGCCCACTCCAAAATACTAGTCTCGCTAGCTCTTGGATAGTTGCAGTGCCAGGTTGGCAAATGCGTTGGCGAACCGGCCGATGGAATCTGTATCAAAACCCTGAGCCCAGCGGTCGGATTCCAAGTGGAACAGCGCGCTGTGTCCAATCAAGGCAACAACCCTCCCTCCGAGCCCGGCCACGACCAGGGACTCGGCCCCAACTGTGGTGCCGTAAGGCGCATGCGTTACGGGGCTAGCTCCGGCGTCTTCCAGAGCAGTCAGGGTTTGGGACTTGAGTTCGTCATCGGTGAAGGAAACCTGACTCTCCAGACCTACGTCAGCTCCGAAATGGAGCCACACGTGCGCGCGTTCAGCCAGGCCGGGACGCCGGCCCAGGAAATTGTCGAGTCCCAAAAGGCCTAACTCGTGGGCGCTGGTAGCGACGAATATCACGTCCCTGCCGGGCCTGGACGAAACCACATGTCGCACCACCTCAAGCCAGCAGGCCAATCCCCTGCCCCTCTCTGATGCACACTGCCACCAGCCGCTGCGGGGTGTCATAACTATCACGGGTGGCAATGTTTGGCTACTGCCCTTTACTCGGCCGGTGACGTTGAAAGACTCTGCGCCAACTCGTTCGGCTGCGGCCACCAGCCGGACCAAGGAGTTCCCCTGGGCGTGTCCCGTCAGCCAATCTTGCTCTTCGCTGCTGACCTGTAGCACAGGAGGACCAAAGGGCTGGCGGAAAGCCGGAGCGTTGGTTGCCATGAGGCCCGGTTTTCCCCCCAAGGTAACTGCCACTAGGGCTAGGTGCCCAGGGGACCGGCGGAAATCCTGCGATGCTTGATTGGTTCCCCGGACGATTTCGCCCAGGCCGATCTCCGATCCCGAACCAATTGGGCCGATGCGTCCCGAGATGCCATCGGGGGAGGTGAACCCGCCGTCGAAGAATGGCAAACCTTGAATCCGACGCCCGTTAATCTCCAGGTAGCAATCCCGAGGAACTACTCGGTCAAATTCAAAGCGTTCGAGTTCCAAGTCCAAGCCCAGTGAACGCCCCTTATCGACCAGCCAGCGAGCGGATCGGTTGTCCGTCTCAGTCCCAGTCCGGTGCCACCCTTGGGCGTCGAATTCTTGAATAATAGATGAAATACGCTGGTTCATCATTTATCCCCTGGTGAGCGTTTCAACATATCAGTATTGGTTCCTCTCCGCCAGCCAGCCGGGATCCGCTGAGTGAGATGGGGGTAGTAATCAAGTTGGCAGACCGGCAATTCTAGCCTACGCACACTATTGTTTCATAGTGTCTCGAAATTTTCTGCCCCTGACGCTGGGTAGTCAAGCTCGAAGTGTCTTCCGTCAGGCAATCGCCCGTTCCATCAAAAGCTACGAGCCCCTCTCGGTGGAAACCCCCCGAGCGTCGCTCAGCAGAGCATTGGCTTTGACAGCAATATCTGCCAGTATACTAGGAGCGGCACTCTCGTTTAGCTGCCTGTCCGAATTTCCGGGTCCAACTCAATTAAAGACGCAGAGCTGATCGCGGGCCTACGCCGAGAGAAGAAGGAGGGGAAGAGAGATGACAGAGTACCAGGACCTCCTGTACACAAAAGAAGGCAACATAGCCATAATAACTTTGAACCGCCCGGAAGTGCTGAACGCCTTCAGCATGGATATGCTCCGGAGCTGGCTTGCGGCCCTGCAAGATGCCAAAGATGACGATGATGTCAGGGTCGTGGTGGTTACGGGGGCTGGTAGGGGCTTCTGCGCTGGAGCTGACGTGAAAGCCCGTGCGGCTCGCCAAAAGGCGGGCACCAAAACCCCGTACGGCGACCCGCGCCACATACAAAACGATATACACCCTATACCAAAGCTGCTTCAAACCCTGGACAAACCGTACATTGCAGCCATCAACGGCCCCTGCGCCGGGGCCGGCATGGACATGGCCTCCATGTGCGACATACGTCTCGCTTCGGACAACGCCAAGTTTGTCATGGCGTATGTGCGGCGGGCCACTGTGCCGGGGGATGGAGGCTGCTACCTGCTTCCAAGGATCGTTGGGCTCACCAATGCCCTGGATCTCATGTGGACTGGTCGGGCCGTGGATGCTCAGGAGGCACTACGCATCGGGTACGTAAACAGGGTGGTCTCCCAGGAAGACCTTATGCAGCAGACCATGGAGTACGCCAGGGAGTTGGCATCGGGCCCGCCGTTGGCTATCCGGCTCATAAAGCGGCTCACCTATGACTCTCTTGCCATGAACCTGGAAAGCGCCCTCAACTCGGCGGGGGAAGCCGCACTCGTTGTGCACAACAGCGAGGACTACAAGGAGGGCGCTTTGGCGTTTGTTGAGAAAAGGCCCCCCAGATGGCTCGGTCGCTAAGCGGGACTTTGAGAATTCTAGCTGCATGAGCTAGCGATTTTATGAGGCTCGTGAACATTGGCGCTGGTACTTTTCTGACGTCGGGTTGTTCCGGCGACATGGAAGAAGTGCCAGAGGCGTGCCACAACCGCCGCCGGACCAGTGCGATCGCATCGGCAAAGGTTGGCACAGCCTCACTACTGGCCGGCCTTTGCTTGCTTGTGCGGCCAACCAGGCAGTGGTGTCCTGACGACAGGCTCCGACATTCCTGCACCTCCTTCGCGGGCTTCTGTCACGAGGCGGCGGGACTCCTGAGTCCAGAAGATACCGACGCTTGGGACGACCGTGGCAGGGCCACCTACCTCAGCGGACCGGGGGGCGCTTTGGGCTCCTACCGTTGGCAACGGACCAGTTACCTCATGGTTCCGGGCTGCTTCATCGAATCGAATGTCAGTTGACACCTCAGGGGCACCAATTTATAGTTGGAGGCGCCTCGCAGAGCCACATTGCCGAGTGGATTCGTTTGATCCGGAGAGCATAGAACAACACCTGCGAGGACAGCAGCCCGCACCGACGGAGGGTGCCCCGAGGCCGGATTGTGGCGGCCAAGATAACGATATCTTGTAGATCGGGGCTGGTAGACAGACGGAACCACGGCTCGATCAAAGCCTTAATGGAAGGAGGGCTTTAGCTATGCCGGAAGCAGACAATGCCCTGATGGCGCACC
>CAJWBT010000152.1 GCA_913020235.1 uncultured Chloroflexota bacterium | reverse complement strand
CTCTAGTGTTACCTATGTCCCCGGTCTATATGTAACCTATGTTCCCGGTTGCACAGGGTGAGGGCACTGGTTCACCTTACCTCTTTATGCCAGTATGACTGGGGAGAATGGAGAAACCCTTGAGGAGGTGCCGATGATTTCTTTCCAGCTCCCCTGGGCCGGGATATAATGGCACCGCTCCCGGCTAAACCGCCCAGAAGGGTTCAAGACAAGGGGGTCAAGACATGGAACGCGACTTCGTGGGATACGGACGGAGGATTCCTCAGATACGGTGGCCCGACGACGCCCAGATCGCGGTTTCCGTGGTGATCAACTACGAGGAAGGCGCCGAGTACTCCCTGCTGGACGGGGACTCCCACCACGAGACCAACGGGGAGGTGCCTTCCCCGGTGCCGGCTCAGCAACGGGACCTGTTCAACGAGTCTGCCTTCGAGTATGGGAGCCGCGTGGGGGTGTGGCGGCTGCTGGACCTGCTGGACAAGTACCAGGTGAGCACTACTTTTTTCTGCTGCGCGCTGGCCCTGGAGCGCAACCCAGAGGTGGCCAAGGAGATCGTCCGCCGTGGCCACGAGGTGTGCGGGCACGGCTACCGATGGGAGGAGTCTCACCTGATGGACCGGGAAGCGGAACTCCGGGCCATGGAAATGACGGTGGCCTCATTGAGCCGGACCACGGGCCAACGCCCCCTTGGTTGGTTCACTCGCTACGGCCCCAGCGTGCATACCCGGGAACTGGTGGCGGAGGAGGGAGGGTTCATCTACGACAGCGGCGCCCTCAACGACGACCTCCCTTTCTTCACCCAGGTCAATGGGAAGCCGTGGCTGGTGGTCCCCTACAGCCTGGAGACCAACGACGCCCGGTTCTGGCGGGGCGGCCTGGTGGGCATCAGCGACTTCTACGAGTACCTGAAGGAAACCTTCGATTGCCTATATGAAGAGGGGCGGACCCACCCCAAGATGATGTCGGTGGGCCTTCATTGCCGGATCGCCGGGAGGCCGGCCAGGTCCAGGGCAGTGGAGCGGTTCCTCAAGTACGCCCAGGGGTTCTCCGGCGTCTGGTTCGCCCGCCGCGTCGACATCGCCCGCTGGTGGCTGGACCATTACCCGGCCTAACAAGTCCTGGCAGTGGCAGGGGAAACGTGCCCTGTTCCGGCGCGCGGATGACCAGGACAGGCCCATCACAGTATCGCACCACGCGGACTGTAACACTGCCCATGGCCCAACGTCCCACACTTGATCGGCCTTGGGTCGTTATGGCCACCAGGCTCTGCGGAGTCCTCTGGGCAATATCCACGATTGCATCGGACGGGTCGCCGTCAAGAACCAACTCGTCCACCGAAGTCACCCCCTGCCGGCGCAGGCTATTGGCGACCTCGCTCAAATAGATTCTGGCCTCGGCCTCCTCACTTCCGGATGCGACCCTCACCAGGACCACGGTCAGGGCCAGAGACTTGGCCAGGGCGGCCGCATGGGGCAGACTGTGCTCCGCCGAGGAGGACCCGTCCAGCGGCACGACGACGTGTTTCAGGCCTGCCTCCGGCAAAGGAGTCTCCTCACCTCGGGCTTGGACGATCAGCAGCGGTGCCGATGCGGAGCGGAAGACCTTATCCGTCACGCTACCCAGAACTCCGTAGGTAATGCCGGACCGCCAGTGACTGGACATGGCAATGAGGGTCCCAGGCTCTTTCTCTGCCTCGTTGATTATCCGCGAGTCGGGGTCTCCGGCTCCGGCCGCGCGGGACACGGTTACCTCCAGACCGGCCATGGACCGCCCAATCCCCTCCAGGTAGTCTAGCCCCTGGTCGGGCGCGCCGGCTTTGATCCGGGGCCGGTTGCTCTCGGGGCTGGAGTCCGTCGACTCCCCGGGTTCGGGGCTGAAAGTATCGAGCAGTTCAATGCGCGATCCCAGGGGTCTGGCCAGCGCTGCCGCACACGGCAACACCTGCTCCGAGAGCTTGGACCCATCCAGGGGCACGAGGATGCGCTGGTACCAGAGTACGGGGTCCCCTTCGTAGCCCTCGTTTGCGATGGGCTGGGAGTTCTCCAGGGTGTCTGGTGTACCGGTCTGCTCGACGCTCGGCCTGTGTTTCCCTTCCACCACTGCTCTGAGCTGCTCCACCAGCCTGGGGGTGTCCAGGTCTTTGAGGAGGTAGGCAACGGCGCCGGCCTGCTGGACCTTCCGCTGCTCCTCGGCGTCGGCGTAGATTGTGCTTACAACGATCTTCAAGCCGGGGTCATAGCAGGCTGCTTGCGCGCACACACCCACCCCGTTGGCCTGCTTCATCTTTACCTCTATCAAGACCACGTCAGGACGAAGAACGCGCAGCTCATCCAAAGCCGCCCGACCCTCGCCGCTATCGCCAACCACCAGAATCCCTTCGGCGGCGGACAGCCGCCGCACCAGGTTCATCCGCACCGCCGAATGTTCGTCGATGATGTAGACCCGTATCGGCATTAGAAGGGTTCCAGGGAGAGAGATTCATCCGATGACGCTGAACTCTTAGGATAATTCTGGCCCGCCGGTGAACAAGGCGCCAGAGTCATTTGTACCCGATTTTGAGCCCAAATGTCCTCGGGATGAGGCCATTGGGCACGGCGGTGGGCGCCCGGACGGCCCCGAGGCAACCTATCCCTAGGTGGAAGCCCGCTTTCGAGAAGCACCGATTCCGGATATAATAGTATGGGAGATGCACCCATGAGCACCGGGCAAACGAACCTTTCCGAGACAGCCCTGGCTGTGGCAGCCGAAGCTCCGGCCCGGAGCTTCCCCCAGGCCGTCTGGGCCCTTACGTCGGAGCTATCTCTTGACGTTGTGTTGCAGAAAGTTGTGGACCTCAGCCGGGAGCTGGTGGGAGCGTCCTACAGCGCCTTGGGAGTGCTTGGAAGGGAAGGGGAACTGGCCCAGTTCGTTACCTCCGGCATCAGCAAGCGGAGCCGGGACCGTATCGGCCGGCCCCCCGAAGGCAAGGGTGTACTGGGAGTAGTGCTCTTTGACGGCAAGCCCTTGCGTGTCCAAGACCTCACCCAGCATCCCCAGTCGGTAGGATTTCCCCCCCACCACCCCCAGATGAAGAGTTTTCTCGGCGTGCCCATCGTGTTCGAGGGCCGCGTGCTGGGAGACCTCTATCTGACCAACAAGATAGGCGCCGACAGTTTCTCCAAGGATGACGAGACCTTTGTGGTCCTCTTCGCGGCCCAAGCGGCGGTGGCCATGGTGAACGCCCGCCTGCTCGAGAACGAGGCCCGCCGGTTGGTCCAGCTTGATGGTTTGAGCCGTGTCGGCAGCGAACTGGGCGGCATCTTCGACTTGGAGAAGCTGCTTGAGACCGTGGCAGGGCTCCTGCATGACGGGTTTGGTTACCAGAGTGTCCGGGTCGTTTGGGGGGAGAAGGGGGGGGCCTCGATCAAGCTCCGCGCGCAGGCTGGTCTGGCGCGAGGCAGAATCCTCTCGGGGAAGGCCTGGCCGGCAGCGGAGGGAATAGCGGGCTGGGCGGTCAGAAATAATGAGACTGTGCTGTGCGACGATGTTTCCCTGGACCCCCGGTATCTTCCTATGCCGGGGGTTGAGGTCGCCGCCATGTTGACGGTGCCCGTCTCTGTAAAGGGCGAAGCAGTGGGCGCCATCAGCGTGCACGACCAGAAGACTTACGCCTACGACAGCAGCGACGTGAAGACCCTGGAGACCCTGGCGGACCAGCTTGGGGTGGCCATCGAGAACCTTCAGCTTTCCAGCCAGCAGGAGGAGCACTCCAGGCGGTTGGCCGTGGTGGAGGAGAGAGATCGCATCGGCCGGGACCTCCACGACGGCGTGATCCAGTCTATCTATGCCGCCGGTCTCACCCTGGAGGACATCTCGATCCAGGGAGAAGAGAGCCTGGGAGAGGTGCGAGGCCGGATCGATGGGGTGGTAGAGGACCTGAACCAGGTCATCCGAGATATCCGGAGCTACATCATGGACCTTTGCCCGCGGGAGCTGCAGGGCAGGCCGCTGGACAAGGCCCTTGAGTCGTTGGTCAAGGACCTAGAGGCCCGCACGAGGGTCTCCGTCACCCTGGAATCGGGGATCGACCTGACGAGCCTTTCTGAGCCGCACACGGTGAACCTGTGGCACATTTTTCAGGAAGCCTTCTCCAACATTGAAAAGTACGCCCGAGCCAGGAAAGTCACGTTGTCTCTCCTGGCGTCCGGCGGGTACCTGAACCTGGAAATCGCCGATGACGGCGTCGGCTTCCACGTGGAAAAAGCGGAGCTGGGGCGAGGCTACGGGCTGTCGAACATCAAAGACCGCGCGGAGCGGCTGGGGGGCGTCATGGAGGTGCACAGCTCGCCGGGCCGGGGCACGAAGTTGGGAGTGCGGCTTTCGATGGACGGAGCGCGACAGTTTTCCGAGGGAGACTAGGCGACTATCCTGAAACCCCGCCCGGAGAGTCGAAGGCCGGACTCGCCTAGGGACGGAACATGAAGACTGACACAACTTTGAGGCTGCTTGTCGTGGACGACCATGATATCGTCCGCCGAGGGCTGGCCACCCTCTTCGATCACCAGAGCGACCTGACCGTGGTTGGAGAAGCCGGAACCGCTGCGCAGGCGGTGCAGCTGGCCCGGGAACTCTCCCCCCAAGTGGTGATCATGGACATACGCCTGCCCGATGGGTCAGGCATTGAGGCTTGCCGGGACATACTGGCCCACAATCCGGAGATAAAAGTGCTCATGCTCACGTCCTACGGCGATGATGACGCGGTCATGGGCTCCATCATGGCTGGCGCATCAGGCTATCTGCTCAAAGAGGTCCGCGCACCGGAGATCATGGAGGCCATCCGACGGGTGGGTTCGGGGCAGTCCTTATTGGACCCGGCGGTGACGGCCGGAGTGCTGGAGCGGCTCCGGCGGGGCCGAGGGGCCGACGAGAGGTGGGCTCATCTGACCGACCAGGAGCAGCGCATCCTGGAGCTGATTGCCGAAGGGCATACCAACCGCGAAATTGCCTCTCAGGTTAACCTGAGCGACAAGACGGTAAAAAACTACGTCAGCAATATCCTGAGCAAGCTGGATGTGTCCCGGAGGTCCCAGGCGGCCGCCTATCTGGCGGAACACCGAGCCAAGGGTGAATCCTCCTTGTAAAGATGGGCTCTCCGCCCAATCTTCACCCGTGGCCGGGCCTCGGGTCACCACTCTGTGTCCCGGAGAACGACCGGCAACGGTACCCCCCTGAGGCCATTGGCCTGCGTGTGCGCTGCCGGGACGGCGATCCGGCAAATGTGGCCTATCCGCCACGAGACTACCGGATTTCTGGTCGAAGGATGCCGTATCATTTCGGGCCGGGAGGGCGCCTGCCAGCTCGCCGCTTGCCAAGGCGAGAGGCCCGGCCCGGCCATACATCACCTATTGACCGCGATCAAAGCCGCAACGTGCCATCGCCTGGAGGTGCAGAGATGCCGATCATTCCCTATGCCACGGTTCCAACTGAAGAGAGCTATCCCGGAGTTGAGCGGGCGGTCCTGGTAAATGCCGGCCGGGGATCCAAGTCCCTGTTACTTGCCCACTTGACCATCCAGCCGGGCGCGAGTGTATCCACCCACATCCACCCCGATACCGAAGAAGCCATGATGATCGTGGAGGGAACCTTGGAGGCTGTTCTGGGCGATCAGGCGGTCACCCTTGGCCCGGGGGACACGGTGCTGGCTCCGGCCGGCGTCAAGCACGGCTTCGTCAACCGCTCATCGGCTAAGGCCAGGCTGGTGGCCACATTCCCCAAGACCGAGTTTCAACGGGTAGCGGTGGACTAGTCTTGCGTCTCGCAAATGGCTTGATAACCGGTTCGCCATCCCGGCTCTTCCGCGGAGGTGGGGTCCAGCTAGAGCCTCTCTGGATTCCGGCTTCCGCCGGAAAGACGATCGGGGGAGGGAATGTCGCACAACTTCGCCGATGTAAAGCTATCTACAAGAAAGTACGCGAGTACTCAGTCAACCTGAAATTGATAGATGTCATTCAGAGCGAAGCGAAGAATCTCAGCGCGGCAATGAGATTCTTCGCTTCGCTCTGAATGACAGTTCGCAGACTCAAGTTGACCGAGTA
>CAJWBT010000151.1 GCA_913020235.1 uncultured Chloroflexota bacterium | reverse complement strand
ATGTACCAGTGGGTGATGCCGTGGCCGATGGACAGGTTGGTCAGGATGAAGGCGCTGCTCCGGGGCTGCCGGACCTTCTCCTGAGTCGGAGATACCGTGCTCAATGAATGCCTCCGCCAAATCGGGCTTCCCAATTCTATGGCTATCTGTCGGCTTTCGCAACCTGACATGCTGGTTTCGCCGGTCCACGGCCCATTGCTCCCCCACAGGAGGCGGCAGGATGGTGTCTATCCCGGACGGCTCCAGGAAGTATGAGGCGCCTGGCTCCAAAGAACCCGGCAAGGGTGAGCGGGTGGGAAAAGTAGGGGCAAGCTGGTAGACTGAGTGCCGGCGCGGACCGGCCAGCCGGCGTGGAAAACGTCCCAGCCTGGACCCTCAGCACGCGGTATCCGCAGGAATGCTGAGCCCGGTACCGTTAAACCGTGCACGCGGCAGAGGAGGCCCAGGGAGATGACGTTGGATGATCAATCCGGAATGGGGCACCCGGCCCTGGAAGGCGTAAAAGTAGTGGAGGTGGCCCAGGTCTGGGCCGCACCGGGAATCGGTATGTACCTGGCCGACCAGGGGGCCGATGTGGTCAAGATCGAGCCCCTTTGGGGCGATGACGCCCGCCGGTTGTTCACCCAGCCGCCCACGGCCCAGGGAGAAAGCCGGTCCTTCCTGGTGGTGAACCGCAACAAACGGGGCATTGCCGTGGACATCTCCTGCCCCGAGGGCCGGGAAATCGTCTACCGGCTGCTGGACCGGGCCGATGTCTTCATACATAACTTTCGCCCCGGCGTGGAGCAGCGGCTGGGGTACGGCTACGAGACCCTGAGCCAACGTAATCCCCGTTTGATATACGTGGGCGTGTCCGCATTCGGCGGCCGGGGGCCGTACGCCCAGCGCCGCGGGTATGACCTGCTGTTCCAGTCCATTTCTGGAATCCTTGGCAAGCGGCGCACCCCAGAGGGCGTACCCATCTCCAGCGGTATCTGGATCTCGGACGCCTCCGCGCCGATGGCGATGGCCTACGGCGTTACCCTGGCCCTGCTGGTGCGGGAAAGGACGGGCCGCGGCCAACGGGTGGAAACGTCGCTGCTGCACATGGCCCTGGCCATGCAGTCGGTGGACATGGTGCGGGTCGAGCTGGAAAGCAGCGAAGGAAGCTCGGTGGACTACGCCAGCCAGGCCCTTTACTCTCCGTACCGGTGTCAAGATGGCAAGTTCCTGATCATGGTCGTGCTCAACAACCAGCAGTTCGCCGCCCTCTGCCGTGCCCTGGACCTGGAGCACCTGATCGACGACCCGGCCTTCGACGACAACCTGAAACGGGCGGAACGAAGCGTGGAACTCCGCGAGCTTGTCGAAGGAATCCTGGCCACAAAGCCAAGGGAGGAGTGGTTGAGCGTCCTGGAGCGGCACGACCTCCCGGCGGCGCCGGTGTTGGAGCGGGGTGAGGTCTTTGACCACCCCCAGATCAGGGACAACGAGATGATGGCCTTTCAGGAGCACCCCATCGCGGGGCAGGTGGAAATGTTCAACGTGCCCGTCCGCCTCTCGGAAACCCCCGGCGGATTGCGCCGCCCAGCTCCTCTTTTGGGCCAGCACACAGAAGAGGTGCTGGGAGAGCTGGGATACGATGCCGTCCTCATCCAGCGGTTGAGGGAGCAAGAAATCGTCGGGTAGGCCGTTTACCGCCGGAAGACCGGGACCGGGTAGGCCCACAAACGGCCTCCCACCGCTGCCTCTCGGCGCCTCAGTCCGCCTTTGCCCGACTAAACTCCCTTCACCGGGAGCAACCCGCGGCGGACCCCTAGTTCCATAATCGCGAACGCCGCCGCCGATAGAAGCCCGCCGGCCATGGCGTCCACGATGAAATGGTTCGCCGTGACGGTGATGGCGAAAAAGGTCAACACCGGATAGACCACTCCGAGAAGCTTAATCCAGCCTCCGAAGGTCCGGACAATGACAATCCCCAGGATAACCGTCCAGCTGAAGTGGAGGCTGGGCATGGCCGCGTTGGAGTTGTAGAAGGCAGCCATCTCAGGACCCCCGTAGATTGAAGGGCCCAATTCCTGAATAGTGTTCACGAAGTGGGCGGTCACGTTGAACGGCGAGGCAACCGGGAACAGCATGAATACGAGCAACGCGAACACCAGCGTGATCAAGACGACGGTGCGATAGTAGTGGTACCTGGCCCGATTGGTGGCATACAGGACCAGCCCCAAGGCCATGATTACCGGCCAATAGGTGACGATATAGACCCAGTTTAGGAACGTGGCAATGGCTCTGGCGTTGTCCAGAGTCCAGGACTGCCACCCCGGCTCCCAGAAGAAGCCCAGAGACTCTTCAAAAGAGATGACCCGGCCGGCGTTCTCCAGCCCCTTGGCGTCCAGGTCGGAGAATACCAGGCCGCGGGTGAGAAGATATACGGCGTAGGCCCCAACGATCAGGGCAAGTTCAAGGAAGTGGCCTTTCCAGATCCACAATTTTGCCAACGTCGGGACCTTGCGGGCGCGGGAGCACCTGGCCGGGGCAGCCCAGTTTCCGGAGGGGTCCGCCGGGTTATGACCCCGTTCGCCATTCCCTTCCATTCAGCGCGGACTAGCTGGACAGGCTGCCTTGCTGGCCCGAGGGCGCGACGGGGTTGCCGTGAGCATTCGAGTAACCAGCCTGGGCATCTTGAAAGACGCCTCCGGCGGGCACGTCATCCAGGCCGATCGCACCGGCGAGGGGAAACCGATCCTTGCTGAATGAAGCTCGAGCACGCTTCAGCAACCTCGGCAAGAAGAACCGTCGGCGGATTCCCAGCTCCAATGCGGCGAAAGCACCCGCGATCAAGATGCCGCCGGCGATGGCGTCAACAATGTAATGGTTGGCGGTAATGGTAATGGCCAGCAGGGTCAGCAAGGGGTAGAGGACCCCGAGGACTCTCACCCACTTGTTGCCCGATCGCAAGAACACGATGCCGAACATAACGGTCCAGCTAAAGTGCAGACTGGGCATAGCCGCGTAGGGATTGTAGTAGTTGGCAAACTCCCTGCTGGCGTAGAAGGCCGGCCCGAAGGCCTTGATGGTGTCCACGAATTGCCCGGCCATCATGCGGGGCGGGGCCAAGGGGAACAGCATGAATCCCAACATGGCCAGGACGAAGCTGAGCAGCACGACGTTGCGATAGTAAATATAGCGGGGCCGGTTGGAAACATAGAGGATAGTAGCGGCGGTCAGGATGATCGGCCAAAAGGTGAAGATGTAGGCCCAGTTGAAGAAGACCACCACGGCCTTGGCGCTGGTGATGGCCCACTCCTGCCAATGCGGCTCCCAGAAGAAGCCCAGAGATTTTTCCAGTGCAATGATCGTGCTGGCGTTGGCCAATGCAGAGGCCTCAATGTCGTCGAACACCAACGATTTGGTGTACATGTAGAGGAAATATGCCCCTCCGATAATCAGCAGCTCCCGGAGGTGGCGAAGCAATATTCGAAGCGGGACCCACTTTAACGGGTTGAAGTGCCGGGGAAGCATCATGCTCCTCTACCTTCAGCTTTGCCTGCCAGCCGCTCAGCCTCCGGTCGATCTAGCGTCGACAATGTAGAGCGGTGACCTGCATGGTATAGCCACTAGCACTTACCGCGATCCCCCTCCGCGGGGACCAGGAATAACAATTTCAGGTGCGTGGATGCCTAAATGACACGCAAGCTTCGACTCTCCGTGGCCCTGGCCCAACCCCGTGGGGCGAATCCGCCCGATCAGTCTTCATCGGCTTCTTCTATCCTGCCGGTCGCGATGGGAAACCGCCGGCCGGCCAGCGCTTGAGATCCCTCGCCTACACCGCCCCGGCCTGCTACTCCGTTGGAGCCTGCATAGGCCGGCTCCGGTTGCAGCGCCACCGGCCCTCTTTTGCGGGCGGCCCGGCTCCCCAGATACACGCCGCACGACACGCAGCCGACCCACTTCTCCGGCAAATAACCGTCCTTGAACAGGCCCCGAGCGGTGGCGTACCGCTCGTTGTTCCATATTTCCTTGACCGGGGTGGTGCCGGCGTCGCCGAAATCTTCAGCCTTGTCGGTCAGGTAGCAACACGGAGCAAAGCCGCCGTCCCAATTGACCACAGCGGTGCGCCACAACCGCCAACACCTCTCCCCATCTTCCATATACGGTTTGGAAAACGGATCGTCCCGGAGGTACTCCGGATGCTCGCGCGGGAGCCATCGCTCCGCCGTCTCCGGGGCTTTTTCTCCATGAGGAAAGTCCACTTTCTTGAACACCAGGGAGTCTACCCCCAACTCAACCGCCAGGCGCCGGGCGTCGTCCATTTGGAACTCGTTGTGGCGCATGACGATGAACTGCCATTCCAGGTTAGGGGTGACATAGCCCAACTCCCTTTTTTTTCGTACAAGGAGCTTGATGTTGTCCAGAACCTGGTCCAGCCGCCCCCCAACCCGGTAAGTCTCATAGACATCCTGTGTGAGTCCATCCAGGGAGATGATCATCACGTCCAGCCCAGACTTGATGATGTTCTCCGCCATCTCAGGAGTCAACGGCTTGTTAAGGTTGCTGCTGATAATTGTAGCAATACTATTGTCATGGGCATAGGCTACGAACTCGTGGATTCGCCGGTTTAAGAAAGGTTCACCCCAGCTATACAGGGTCAGCCACACACAATAATCTTTGATCTGGTCGATGGTCCTGGTGAAGAGGTCGAAGTGCATGGTCCCTTTGTCCCGGTGGGTGGTCCCCAAGCCGGTGTGGCACAAGGGGCACTTCAACTGGCAGATGTTGGTCGTGTCTATTTCCCACTCGAAGGGCGCCCCCCAAGCCTTGGCGCGCCCCAACCGCAGCTGGGCTTCAACCCGAATGACGTTGAACAGCTTCTTCCAGGTAAAGTACCGTAGGGCCAGACTGAAGCGCTGGTCGAGCCGACCCTCGGCGAGGGAATTCACCACGCTCCGGTTGACCTGCAGCTTGTCCGTAAGCCAGACGGCAGGCTTGAACAGCACATGTGCTGGGTTAGTCACGTCTCACCATACGACCAGAGGTACCCCTCGAAAGAAGTGCTCGGCCAATTACCGCAGCGAAAGCCTCATTCAGCCGTAGCCGGTAAACTATCATACCTTCGCCAGTGACCGGGCGGCAACTGTCCCGGCTCCCAAAAACCCGGGGATTTGGCCTCCCTTCGGCCGTCGGCTTGCCGGCTCTTTCCCGCGGCGAGGCCACGACGACCCACGTGGCCATCGCCAGCGACTGTTGGGAAGCGTCACCAGACACCTTTTCAATGTGAGCAGATTGGGATGTTAACAAACACACCGAGGAAAAGGAATAAGAAGAACGCCGGCCCGGCGAATTGACTCATTCTATCCCCCAATAGTATCCTTCTAACACCCACAAGCATAGTCAATTGAGGCACAGGGCCGAGTCTTATTCCTGAATCATGGGACTGGATGACTCGATACCCGAAGGGTTCAACAGTCCCAGTCCGGGAGCAACTCCCCCATCTGAGGAAGTGGACCACCAGGAGGGGCAGGAATGCCAAGGGCAGATTTTGACCTTCAACTAAATCTGCTTCAGAAAGAAGTGGAGGTCTTGGCCACGACGGTCGAAAAGTCGATTAGCCGGGCGGTGGACGCCCTGAAGCGGCGGGACCTGGCAAGTTCGAACCGCGTTGTACAGGACGACGACTACATCGACCAGAAGCGGTTTGAGATCGAGGACCGATGCATCGACCTCATCGCCAGTCAGCAGCCGATGGCCCGGGACCTGCGGGTCATCATCGCTCTGCTTCACATTGCGGTGGAACTGGAGCGTATGGGGGACTACGCGGAGGGGATCGCCAAGATCAGCCTGGCCATGGGGGAGGAACCCCCGGTCAAGCCCCTGATCGACATACCACTCATGGCCGACAAAGCGACGGAGATGCTGCGCAACAGCATGGATTCCCTGTTCACCCGGGACCTGATGAAGGCCAACCAGGTGTGCCGGGCCGACGACGAAGTGGACGAGCTGTACGACCAAGTGTACCAGGAGCTTTTGCTCATCATGATCGGGGACCCGGAAACCATCAAAAGGGCAACTTACTTGCTCTGGGTGGCCCACGACCTGGAGCGGATCGCCGACCGGGCCACCAACATAGCCGAGAGGGTCATCTTCCTG
>CAJWBT010000150.1 GCA_913020235.1 uncultured Chloroflexota bacterium | reverse complement strand
ATATTCTGCGCAGTGACTGCTGGAAGGACGGCATCACCGGCGTCAAGAAGCTGGCAGTGATGTGCGAGGGCTTTGGCAAGAACTGCGAGGTGCACACCTCTACAACCGCCACCGGTAACTTCGCGGCCCTGCAGATCGTCCTGTCGATCAAGAACTGCGACTACTACGAGTATCTGCTCCAGGGGGCGCCGGTGTACAAGTTCGGCATTCAGGAGGAGCTGGAGGTGGACAATGAGGGTTTTGCCCACGCTCCGAAGGGCCCGGGCCTGGGGGTGACCCTGGACTGGGACCTCCTGGACAGGCTGAAGCTGGAAGTGCTGACCTGAGGAAATGCCTGCCCGGCAAGACCGGGAGCTTATGAGAAAGGCCGGCGCCGCCTGTTCCCGAAGGGATGCCTGGGCACGCCGGCTCGGCCCAAGGGCAGATATTGTTGCGGTATCTGCCCTGTGCTGTCTTCCGCCCTTCCCCGCTGCGGGAGCCTGCTGAGGCCGGGGGCTCGGCTGCCGGTAGCAGATAGGTGAATCCTTTCTTGCCGGGATGCATCAAAAGGCTGGCCAAGTGGTCATATTCTTGATGGGCAAGGAGGTAGGATGAGTATTGTGGCGCCCGCCGCCGGCGTCTGCATCTGGAATTCAAACATCACGTTACCCACGCCGATGGCCGGCGGCCGCTCCTGACACCGAAGGTTAGCTTATATTGATTTATCAAGAAGAATTAACTATCATTTAAGTAGCCGTAAGAGTCGCGAGCCCGAGGGGACAACCGCCCGGAGTGGCAATTCGCGGCTTTATATTTTTTGAGGCGGCATTCGGCCCGTAACTGGGGAATGCTGACCGTAAAGGAGAAGCCAACAGATGTCAGTTAGGATCAACGACCCGGCGCCCGACTTCACTGCAACCACCAGCACCGGCCGAATCAGCTTCCACGACTGGATGGGAGATGGATGGGCAATGCTGTTCTCCCATCCAAAGGACTTCACCCCGGTCTGCGCGACTGAACTTAGCACCGTCGCGAAACTTGACAATGAGTTCCAGAGGCGCGGGTGCAAAGTCATCGGCCTCAGCGTAGATACGGTGGATGATCATGAAAAATGGTCCGCTGATATCGAGGATCTTGCCGGAACCAGGATCAAATTCCCGATTATCGCCGATGAGGACCTTAGCGTCGCCAAACTCTACGACATGTTGCCCGCGGAGGGCGGGGAATCCTGCGAAGGCAGGACAGCGGTGGACAATCAGACGGTCCGCTCGGTGTTTCTGGTCGGCCCGGACAAGAAGATAAAGATGAGCATGACCTATCCCATGAGTTCAGGACGCAACTTCAATGAGCTGCTTCGCATACTCGACTCTTGCCAGTTGACCGCCGAGCACAAGGTCGGGACGCCGGCGAACTGGGAGAGAGGTCAGGACGTGATCATCCTGCCGTCGGTAGATAACGCGGCGGCGCAGGAGCTTTTCCCCGCCGGGTGGGAAACCGTCAAGCCCTACCTCAGGACGGTCAAAGATCCGAGCAACTAGCGCATCGGACCATTTCTGGCAAACAGGAAGGCCCCGGCATCAACGCCGGGGCCTTCCTCTATGCCTCGCGCCTCGCTAGCCACCCGAGAGTCAGCCCCGGCAGCTTCAATCCGGCCGTCGTCGCCGGGAACAGGCCGTGGCTTTTCACCGCCGGAAAGTGCGGCGCATCATACAATTTATGCCGGGGCCGTGCTAAGATGTGATGCGGTGAGAATAGTGGACGCGAAGTTGAGGGGCGGCCAGGGCATGAGCGCCACTTTAGACCACACCTCCCAGGGCAAGACCGCGTGCCCTTCGCCGCCCTCAAAGATCTTCAAAGGTCACGCCCGGCCCGCTCAAGCGCCCGACGGACGGTGGCGAGGCACCGGCGAACAAGGGCGAAGCGCGGCCATTCGGGCCGGGTGATCGGCAGTGATTGGAGCTGATATGCACTCTGAAACGGTGTTGATTCGGGGCCCTCGGGTCATCGATCCTAGCCGCGGAGTGGACGAAGTGTCGGACATACTGGTCCGGGACGGCAATATCCTCGCCATCGGCCGGATTCCCGCCGAGCAGGTGCCGAAGGATAGCCGGATCATCGAAGCCCGGGGCCTGGTGGCAGCACCGGGGTTCATCGACATTCATTGCCATCTCCGGGAACCCGGCTTCGAATACAAGGAGACCATCGCCACCGGCACCCGCGCCGCCGCCCGCGGGGGCTTCACCACCGTTTGCTGCATGCCCAACACCGAGCCGCCCATCGACAACGCCGCCGTGGTGGACTTCATTCGGCGCCGCGCCCAGGAGGACGCTCTGGTGCGCGTGTATCCCATCGGCTGCGTCACCAGAGGCCGCCATGGAAAAGAGCTGGCCGAGATGGAGGAGCTTGCTTCCGGAGGTGTGGTGGCCTTCAGCGACGACGGCGACCCGGTTTACGACTCCAACCTGATGCGGCAGGCCCTCACTTACAGCGTCGACCTGGGGCGGCCCATCAGCAATCACTGCCTGGAGCGCTCGCTGGCGCCCCGCGGGGTGATGGCCGAAGGCTGGACCGCCACCCGGCTGGGGCTGGCGGGCATCCCGGCCGCCGCCGAGGAGGCGATGATTGCCCGGGACATCTCCTTGGCGGAGCTGACCGGAGGGCACCTGCACCTGGCCCACATCAGCACCGCCGGGGCCGTCCCCATGCTGCGCCAGGCCAGGGAGCGCGGGATATGGGTGACCGCCGAGGTGTGTCCCCACCATCTGACCATTACCGACCAGTGGGTCCTGGGAAATCAAGGGGCGGAGATGGGAGAGTCCGGCCCCCTTTCCTACGACACGGCCACCAAGGTCTTTCCTCCATTGCGAAGTCAGGAGGACGTGGATGCGCTGGTACAGGGCTTGGCGGAAGGGGTGATAGATTGCATCGCCACCGATCATGCTCCTCACGAGTTGACCAGCAAGCAAGTCACCTACCAGGAGGCGGCCTTCGGCATCAGTGTACTGGAGACGGCTCTGGGGTCGGGGCTGCAGCTGGTGCACCAGGGCCGGTTGCCGCTAAGTGTCCTGGTGGAGCGGCTGACCGCCGGGCCGGCGCGGGTATTGGGCCCTGATTTCACCGATCTGGCCACGCTGCGGCCGGGCACTCCCGCGGACATTGTCCTCTTCGATCCCGACCTGGAATGGGCGGTCGACCCCGAGGATTTTGAGTCCAAAGGCAAGAACACTCCCTTGGAGGGAACGACGCTGCGGGGGCGCGTGGCGGCCACCATGGTGGCGGGCCGGGTGGTGTTTGGCGAGGTGTCCAACGGGGGCGAAACCGGCGCTCCTACTGTGCATCCGGTGGCCGAGGGACAATAGCTGATGGATGGCAGCGTGCCCGAAGCCAGGCAAGCGTACCTGGTATTGGAGGACGGCTCGGTTCACCCCGGAGAGGCCTTCGGCGCCGACGCGCCGGGCCACGGGGAGGTGGTGTTCAACACCAGTATGACCGGGTACCAGGAGGTGCTGACCGACCCCTCCTACGCCGGGCAGCTTGTTACCCTTACCTACCCCCTGGCGGGGAACTACGGCATCAACGATGAGCACTTCGAGTCCCGCCGCATCCAGGTTGGAGGCCTGATCGTCCGGGAGCACTGTGACCTTCCCAGCAACGGTCTCAGCCGGCGGACGCTTCACGAGTTTCTCCTGTCTCAGGGCATCCCCGGCCTCAGCGGGGTGGATACCAGGGCCATCACCCGCCGCCTGCGCAACCGGGGGGTGATGATGGGTATCATCACCCGGGACGCTCCGGAGTCGGCCCTGGCCCGGCTTGCGGAAATGACCCCCTACGGAGATGTGGACTTTGTCCGCACCGTCACCACCGAACAAGGCTATCATTGGGTTGACTCCCCGGTCGCGCCCGGGGTCGAAGAGAAGTACCGGGTGGTGATCACCGACTGCGGAGTGAAGTACAACATCCTCCGGCTGCTGCGGAAGCGAGGATGCGAGGTGATCGCCGTGCCGGCCACCACTTCCCCGGAGGAGATTCTGGCGCTCAGCCCCTCGGGCATTCTCCTGTCGCCGGGGCCGGGAGACCCCCAACTGCTCGGCTATCTGGTGGATAACGCGCGCGAGCTGCTGGGCAGGGTACCCATTATGGGTATCTGCCTCGGACACCAGATCGTTGCCCGTGCCTTGGGCGCCGATACATTCAAGCTAAAGTTCGGCCACCGCGGCGCCAACCACCCGGTCAAAGACCTCGACACCGGGCGGGTTTACATAACAGCCCAGAATCACGGTTATGCCGTCCGGGCCGATTCTTTGCCGCCGGGGCTCGACATCTCTCACGTTAATCTTAATGACGACACCATCGAAGGGCTCCGGCACCGGGAAATGCCGTTGTTCACCATCCAGTACCACTCGGAAGCGTCGCCTGGCCCCCTGGACAGCGAGTACCTCTTCGATCAATTCCTCCAGCTCATGGCCGAAGCCGCCCGATAGCCGTGACAACTGCCGGGCGTAAGAAATGGACGTAATGCCCCTGGCAAACAGTGCCCAGCGTCCGGGGACCCGTGGTATGCTATTCGCTGTGCAATTTTTCTTCAGAAGATAGCCGGGGTCTTTGACCTCCAAGGGGTATGCCTATGACTGGATGACACACACTGAATTGATCTTTCAGCGCCCACACTTTCGGAGGTTATTTCTTATATGTCTTCTTTTGCCATGGCGTTGCTGGAGGATGGGGTGGAGATGGAGATTCCTACGGACTTATCAGGTATTATTTCTTTTTTGGATCGTGAAGTACGCTATTTTTCCTTTCAGGGACACGGTTATTCACTGGCACCCGGTAAAGCAACGCTGGGCGGCCGTTGGGACGTGGTGGTTGAATCAACCGACTATGCTAGAGAAGGTCTTCCCCTCACGCCGGTGGGGCGGATCGTACTGGAAAAGCTGGATGAAGAATTCGTCCAGTTCAAGATCCCGCCCAGGGTGGAGCAACGGCATCCCGATATCCTCCGCTCCGACCCGGACGGCAGGGTATTTGGGTCTTTCATTTTTCAGACCCTAAACGCGTTGGGACGTCACAAGCTGATCGATCTCCCCGGCGTTCTTCCCACGGCCTGACGGCTGGGCCTAAGCGAAGAGGTGCCTTGAGGGTGGGGCCAAGGAGGCTAGCATCTCGACGAGGCCGGGAAAAGTGCTGGTTATCGGCTCCGGTCCTATTGTAATAGGCCAGGCGGCGGAGTTCGATTACGCGGGGACGCAGGCGTGCAAGGCCCTGCGGGAAGAAGGGGTTACCACCGTCCTGGTCAACTCCAACCCCGCCACTATCATGACCGATCAGGGCATCGCGGACCGGGTCTACATCGAGCCGCTGACCGTCGAAGTTCTGGAGCGGATCATCCAACGGGAGCGGCCGGATGGGATTCTGCCGACACTGGGAGGGCAGACCGGTCTGAACCTCGCGGTGGCGCTTGCCGACGCCGGTGTGCTGGAGCGGCAGAACGTGCGCCTCCTCGGTACCCCGTTGGAGACCATCCGAAAATCGGAAGACCGGGACTTCTTCCGCACCTTTCTCCACGATATCGACGAACCTGAGCCGTATAACGTCACGGTATCCTCGATGGAGGAGGCCCAACGTCTGGCTCAGGAGGTGGGGCTGCCCCTGGTGGTGCGGCCGGCTTACACCCTGGGCGGCAGCGGCGGCGGCGTCGCCGACACCTGGGAAGAGTTGGAGGCATTTGTCCGCAGCGGCCTGGCCGCCAGCCCCATCACTCAAGTCCTCCTGGAGCGGTCCCTGGTTGGCTGGAGGGAGATCGAGTATGAGGTGATGCGGGACGGCGCCGACAACTGCATCACCGTCTGCAACATGGAGAACCTGGACCCCATGGGTGTCCACACCGGGGACAGCATCGTGGTCGCGCCCAGCCAGACCCTGACCGACAAAGAGTATCAGATGCTGCGGACCGCCAGTTTGAAGATAATCCGCGGTCTGGGCATCGAGGGCGGGTGCAACGTCCAGTTTGCCTTGCAGCCCCATCCTCAGGTGGCTGAAGTGGTGGGGCTCGGCTGGGAGGCCGAGTCTCCTTACTACGTGATCGAAGTCAACCCCCGGGTTAGCCGCAGCTCGGCCCTGGCCAGCAAGGCCACCGGCTACCCCATCGCCCGGGTCGCGGCCA
>CAJWBT010000149.1 GCA_913020235.1 uncultured Chloroflexota bacterium | reverse complement strand
CCATCTCGGCGGTGTGGTGCTACTGGTGCCACGTCATGGACGAGACTTCCTACTCAGACCCCGAAGTTTCGCGGTTCATCGGCCAGCACCTCGTGGCGGTCCGGGTCGACAGCGACCATCGTCCGGACATCAACGCCCGCTATAACGTGGGCGGCTGGCCATCCACCGCCTTCCTCACCGGCCACGGCGGCCTGATCGGAGCGGCCACTTACCTGCCGCCGGACCAATTCCTGGCGATGCTCTCGGAACTGCAACGGGCCTACCAGGAACAGAAGCCCCAGCTTTACGAGCAGGCGCGGGAGCTTCTGCGCCAACGTAGAGCACAGGCCGGCCGGGTAATGGCCGGGACCGAAATCGTGGAGTCGCTGGTGGACCGGGCAGCCCGGAGCATGGCCGGCGCCTACGACGCGACCCACGGCGGCTTTGGCGACGAACCCAAGTTCCCGAACGCGCCGGTTCTCGGCTTCCTGGTCCACCTGGCCCGCACAACGGGCGAGGACTTCTACCGCGCGATGCTGCGAAAGACCCTCGACCGAATGGCGGCGGGCGGCATTTTCGACCGAGAGGAGGGCGGCTTCTTCCGCCATTGCGGCAAGGCGGACTGGTCGGACCCCCAATGGGAGAAATTGCTGGAGGAGAACATCGACCTGGCCCAGGTCTTCCTGGATGCCTGGCCGTTGCTGGATTGCGAAGAGTACCGCCAGGCTGCCGCCAGCACTATCGATTGTCTCGTGGACCACTTGTTCGACGGCGGAGTGCCGGGGTTCCGCGGCAGCCAGGGAGCCCACTCGGAATATTTTGGGCTTCCGCTCGTCTCCCGCCGCGAACATACCGCCCCTCCGGTGGACCCGTCTTGCTATGCCGGAAGCAACGCCAAAGCTGTTGCCTTGCTGTTGGACGCTTCGTGGAGGCTGGACCGTCCCGGCCTGGAGCGCACGGCCCTTGACGTTCTGGCCAGGCTGGACGCCATGGCCCAGGCCGGGCGGTTGAGCCACGTGTACACCCAGGCCGGCCCCAGCGAAGAGCCGGCGTTTCTGACCGACTGGGCCCACCTCCTCAACGCCCTGATGTCCGCCCACCGGCATACCGCCCAGGAGGGCTACCTGGAGCGGGCCAAGGATGTGGCCAAGATTCTGGCGGAGCGGTTTTTCGACGAAGGCAACGGAGGGTTCTTCGATGTTGAAGAAGACCCCGCCGCGGTGGGATACTTGCAGGTACGGGAAAAGCCGCTGGCGGAGAACCTGGCGGCGGCCCTGGGGCTGCTGAAGCTTTACCAGAGCACCAGAAACGACGACTACCGTCAATTGGCCGAGGCAACCCTCAGCGCCTATGTCGACGCCCATCGCGACTATGGGGAGTTCGCCGCCGCGTACGGCTTGGCCGTTGACCTCTGGCGGAACCCGCTGGTGGAGATTACCATCGAGGGCCGGCCCGGCGAAGCCAGCACCATGGCGATGCTGCGGGCCGCGGCGCGGGTCTCTTACCCGCACCTGGACATCAGAATGGCGCCGCTGGATGACACTGACCAGTCGGCCAGGGCCCTCATTTGCCTGGACACGGTCTGCCTGCCCCCGGTCAAAGACCCCGACGCGCTGGCGGAAACGGTCCGGAGCATGGCCCATGCCCAGGCCAACCCCTTCGAGAATATACTGGAGCGGTTCCCGGGCCTCTGAGAACGCCCCTCCCGCTCTTGGCCCTCGTGCATAGGAGTGGGACGAGCCAGCCTTTGAAGCTCAGACCTGGAGGGGCGGAAACATTCGTCATGCCGGGTGCCCCGGCTGTATAACAAGCTCGCCGAATAGAGTAGGAGAGGTAACACGTGTTAAGGAGCGCGGACTGCGGCGCCCTTCGGAAGGAAGATATCGACAGCCGTCCCACTCTGGCCGGATGGGTCAGGCGAAGGCGCGACCACGGGGGTATCATCTTCGTTGACCTGCGTGACCGCTCCGGCGTGGTGCAGGTGGTTTTCAATCCCGACCTGTCTCCCCGGGCCTACCAGGTTGCCGATCAGCTTCGAACGGAGTGGGTCGTCCGGGTAACGGGCCTGGTCCGGCAGCGCCCGGCCGGCAGCGAAAACCCGGCCATGTCCACGGGCGACGTGGAGGTGGTGGCCGATGAAGCCACCGTCCTCAACCCATCGCTCACACCTCCTTTTTACATCAACGAGGACTCCGGGGCTGACGAAAGCCTGCGCCTCCGTTACCGGTACCTGGACTTGCGCCGCCCACCCATGCAACGGATGTTGATGCTCCGGCACCGGGTGACCAAGTTTATCCGCGACTTCCTCGACGCCCGCGGCTTCCTGGAGATTGAGACTCCCATCCTGATCAAGAGCACCCCCGAAGGGGCCAGGGACTTCCTGGTGCCCAGCCGCCTTCAGCCTGGGAGTTTCTACGCCCTGCCCCAATCGCCCCAGCAGCTCAAGCAGCTGTTGATGGTGGCCGGTGTGGAGAAATACTTTCAGATAGCCCGCTGCTTCCGGGATGAAGACCTTCGCGCCGACCGCCAACCGGAGTTCACTCAGCTGGACCTGGAAATGAGCTTCGTCGAGGAAGAGGACGTCCTTCAGTTGACCGAGGAGCTGTACACCAGCCTGGTGGAAACGGTGACCCCCGAGAAGAAGCTTCTCAAGCCCTTCCCCCGGCTCACCCACGAAGAAGCGATGACCAAGTACGGCACGGATAAGCCCGACCTGCGCTTCGGGATGGAGATGACCGAGGTCACCGCCCTAGCCGCCGAAACCGAGTTCCGCGTCTTCCTGTCGACGATCCAAGGGGGAGGCATCATCAAAGGATTTGCCGTTTCCGGCCAGGCCGGTTATACCGGCAATATGCTCAAGGAGTTGGAGCAAGTGGCGCGGGACGCCGGCGCCGGGGGGTTGAGCCACATGCGGCTCCGGGGCACGGGCTCCCTGGACGAGTTGGGCGATGAGGACATCCTGCTATCACCGGGGTTGCGGATGCCCGCGGAATGGAGCCGCCGGCTGGCCCTTCGCATGGGGGCCGCCGCCGGAGACCTGGTCTTGCTGATGGCCGGCCCGCCTCGGGGCGTGAACTCCTGGCTGGCTGCCATGCGCGATCACATGGCGAACAGACTGGGCTTAGCCGACGCGGACACCCTCGCCTTCACTTTCGTCACCCAATTCCCCCTGTTCGAATGGGACCATACCACCAAGCGATGGGACTCGTCGCACCACCCGTTTACCTCACCGGCGGACGGCCAGGAAGGAATGTTGGAGGGAACCGAACTGGGCGCCATCAAATCAAAGGCCTACGACCTGGTCTGCAACGGATCGGAGCTGGCCAGCGGCAGCATCCGAATCCACCGCAGGGAGCTACAGGAGAAGGTCTTCAGCATACTCGGATACAGCAAGGAAGAAATCGAAGGCCGGTTCGGGCAGATTCTGGAAGCATTCGAATACGGGGCGCCCCCCCACGGGGGCATTGCCCCCGGAATCGACCGGTTGGTGGCCATACTGGCCGGCGCCGGTTCGATTCGGGATGTCATTGCCTTTCCCAAGACTCAGAGCGGGTCCGACCTCCTGTTTGAATCCCCGGCTCCGGTTATGCCGGCCCAACTTGAGGAACTTTCCCTGCGCATCGTCGAGTAGCTCGTGCCGGAACCACCGGCAGTGCCGCCCGTAGGATCCATTGACGAAGTCAGAATGAGCTGAGAAAGGCCTGTGCCGCTTCGCCGTCGGCGGAGCAGCACAGGCCCTTCTTTCGTCCCCCGGGGAAGGTGCCCCGGCGCGCCATTTTCGAACCAACTCCTAAGAAAGTTGGCTAGTACTCAGTCAACCTAAATCTGCAATTGTCATTTTGAGCGAAGCGAAGAATCTCAGCGTAACGATAAGATTCCTCGTCGCTCTGCTCCTCGGAATGACATCCTTTCAAAACCAAGTTGACTGAGTACTAGTCGTCGGCACTGGCGGTTTTCTCCGGGATCCCCGAGGCTTCGTCGTGGCCGTCGCGTAGGGCGAACCGGGCCACCAGGTCACCAATGCTCTGGCGGAACCCCGAGTACTCCAGCTCCCCGTAAGGCAGCATGGCTGCCCCGGACCAGCCCTGGGAACGCATGGCGATCCCCTTCTCCTGGGCTATCTGCCTGACGTAGTCCCACGCTGGATTGTCGAAGAAGTCGGCGATGGAGTCGGAGAACTCGCCCCGTGCGTTCAGCGAGAAGCCGACGCAGGACACCAGAGGCAAGCAGTATATGCCGGTGACGGCGGTGTTGATGGGCACGGGCATCAAGGGCATCACGTGGGAGCCCCGGGCATCACCACCGATGTAGTGAGCCTTGGCGTAGGGGGAGATAAGCTCTTCCGGAGCAGGGAAGATGCCCTGGTTGCGCACCAGGGCCACCGGGTCGTCCTTACCGGTGTAGGTACCGGCGATGTTGTGCATGCGGGTCGCCGAGATTGCGGCCGCCGTCTGTCCGCAATGGCGGGAAACGATGGAGTCGATACCGAACCGCTCGTTGTCGCGCAGCAAGACCGCGATCTTGTAGTAGTCCTCGGGTGCGTTGAGGGAGATGATGCTGTCCCCATCGGTGTTGTCCATATCGATGATGTTGAAGGTGAAGCCCTCACTGAGGCGGGGAAGCATCAACCCGGCGCAGTACATCGGGTCGGCGAAGCCCAGGAACATGGGCAGATTGTACGCCCCGGGGCCGCACTTGTCGGCCGCCAGCACCATGAAAGACTCGGCGGCCCGGATTCGGTTGGTCTTGACCGGGTCGTGATCGAATTCCACCTCGGCCACCGCCGGTCCGGCGCCCCGGATGTTGCCCGAAGGGGCGTCGACCAGCAGGTCCTGGCCCGCGCCGTACAACCCATACTGACTCGCAATGTCGGTGGCATGCAGGAAAGTGTTCCAGGCAAACTGGTGTACCTCGGTGTTGTTGGGGCCGTTGGTGTGGGAGGCCACAATGCAGATGTCGTCGCCGGTGTGGCCGACGAACGTATCGATCAAGAGACCGCGCTTGACCGCGTCGGCGGCATCACCCCGGACAGCCTCCATCATTCGCTCCGACGGTTTCGTGTGGCCCCCGATGGAGCCCACATCTGCCTTCAAAATGGACAAAGTGACTTTCATGGTGCCTCCTTGTTATGCCCGACAAAATGGCTAGGCGGCCCGCCTTTCGCGGGCATGTTTCGGACAGGGGGGTAGATGCAGTCTGGGCTGTGGTTCTCATAACGTTGCGAATTGAGGCGACGGTATTTTAACACCATCATTTTACCTTGTCAAATATACGATATCAATACCATCGGCCTATTTTTTGCTACGGTAACGATCTATTTTAGCAAATAATGATCCGATTGTTATGGGAATCCCTGAGTCAGGCATGGCCTTGGCCTGAAAAACCGGTCTGCGAGGTCGCTGGCCGGTCGCCATCAACGCGTAAATCGCTGCCAGGTGGTCGTGGAACCATTGTCGCCAGACCCTGGTTAGGTGTATATTCAAGTAGATCAGATTGCCCCGAACGAGCCCTGTTTGAGGGTCACCGGCGTTTCGGTTCGGGGCGCCAAGGACTTAGGAAAGCCGCCGTGGTCTCATTCTTGCTATACCTGTCTCTGGCACTGGTGGTGCTCTGGACGGCCCGGATGGCCCGGTCCAAAGCGCGACGCCCCTGGGTATGGGCCGGAGCCGCGTTTGTGTTGCTGCTGATCCCGGACCTCAACTTGCTGGGCATAGTCCCCATGATTATCCTCATGTTTCAGAAGAACCCGCTGCACCGGACCGGAGACGCACTGGTGCCGCCTACCTGCCCAAAATGCGAGGCTGCCCAGTACCGGAGTCCCCGGTTTTGCACCAACTGCGGCTGGGAACTAGCCACACCCTATTTCAAGGATACGGTACTCGAAGCCGAGCAACCGCCCAGCGCGGCCGTTGTCGAGGCCTCCGCATCCCCGGAAGTTTCCGACGCGGCCGCCCCCCCACCGCCAAGCGGCGAACCCCAGCCGGCGGCCGGACAGACCTCAGCCAGCCAGGAACCCTTGCCACCAGATGTGCCAGCCGCCGAGGCCCCGGTCCCGTACGGAGTTCCCACCGCGACCAGCTTGACGGAGCGGGGGGTGCGGCTGTTCAACCAGGGCCGGATCCAGGAATCCATCGACCAATTCACCAAGGCCATCGCGCTGGACCCGAACTACACCCAGGCTTGGGCCCGCCGGG
>CAJWBT010000148.1 GCA_913020235.1 uncultured Chloroflexota bacterium | reverse complement strand
GGTGCAGACATCTCCCAGAATCATGAAGGTCGCGGTGCCCAACTCCCAACATTCGCCGATGTTGGGGCAACGGGCCTCCTCGCACACGGTGTGCAGCTGGCGGCCGCGCAGCGCCTGCTTCAGCTCCAGGTAACGAGGGCTGCCCGGCGCCGGTACTTTCAGCCACTCCGGCAGCCTGGGCCTGCCAGCTACGTTTTCGGCTCGCTCAGCCATCACGCCACCGTTGTGGTCCGCAACCTGGGCTCCCCCACATCACGGCAGCCGGGCGGCAGTCTCTGGGCCACGAAGATTCTCCCCTCCCGGTCAGGGGGTGCCGGTCTCAAAAAGTTGGACGTTTCGTGGGACCACGCGGCACTTCTCGGCGGCGATGATGGCGTCGATGTCCGCCACGGCCTGGTCCAGACAGTCGTCACAGTTGAGCACCCAGTAGTCGAACTCGTTGACCCGCGCCAACTCCTCGCGGGCGACACCCAGGCGTAGCTCCAGGTCTTTGGAACTCTCGGTCATGCGTTGCGCCAGCCTCCGCTCCAGCTCGTCGAAGGAACCGGGCACCATGAAGATAAACACTGCCTCCGGCGCCAGACGGCGGACCGTCTCCGCCCCCTGCACATCCACCTTGAGAATCACGTCCTTCCCGGACTGCCACCCCTCCCGAACCTGGCTGCAGGGAACCCCATACCAGTGTCCGTAAACCTCGGCGCACTCCAGGAACTCGCGGCGCTCCTTCATCTCGTGAAAAGTGCCGGGGTCGAGGAAAATGTAGTCCACGCCGTCCCGCTCTCCGGGACGCCGCTGACGCGTGGTCGCGGTCACCACGAAGTGCCAAGGCCGGTGTAGCTCCTTCAGCCCGGCCAGGGCGGCGTCTTTGCCGACCCCGGAGGGCCCGGAAAGCACCACCAGGAGCGGCGGCGCCGGATTGGTGTCTGGAGAGTCCTGCACCTAGACCGCCACCCCCTCATTTGCTTCATCGTTCCCGCAGACCTGAGCCAGGTGCTCCCAGAAGCCCGGATAGGACACCGTGGCGTCGTCTGCCCCGTGGATGGCAGTCTCGCCGCCGGCCAGGACCCCGGCCACCGCCAGGGCCATGGCCAGCCGGTGGTCACCGTGGCTCTGGCACATCGCTCCCGTGAGGCGTCCGGTGCCCTGGATCACCATGCCGTCCGGCCGGGCCTCAATCTTGGCGCCCAGTCGGCCCAGCTCGCCGACGGTGGTTTCGATTCGGTCGGACTCTTTGACCCTGAGTTCACCGGCATCGCGAATAACCGTGGTGCCCTCGGCAAAGCAGGCCGCCACCGCCAGAACCGGCAGCTCGTCCAATATCCGAGGGATGATCTCTCCCCCGAGTTCGATACCCTTTAACCCGCCCGATTCCACCACCAAGTCCGCCACCGGCTCTCCGCCGGCGGTGCGTTCCTCCACCAATCGCAGGTTCGACCCCGCGCCCATGGCGCGAAGTGCCTCGATGATCCCGGTGCGGCTGGGATTTAGGCCCACTCCGCGCACCAGGATGCGGGCATTGGGGTGGCACAGGCCGGCGACCAGCCAGAAGGCGGCGGAGCTAATGTCACCCGGGACGGCGATATCCACCGCGTTGAGCTGGGCCGGATGCAGTGTCAGAGTCAGGCCGTCGGCCTCGACCGCAGCTCCCATGGCCGACACCATGCGCTCAGTATGGTCGCGAGAAAGCGCCGGCTGATGCAGAATCGTGTCGCCAACGGCCGACAGCCCGGCCAGCATGATGCTGGACTTGACCTGGGCGCTGGCCACGGGCATGGTGTACTCAATTCCCCGTAGGGACCCGCCGCGGATAGTAAGAGGGGCCAGGGTGTCGTCACTCCGGCCCAGTATCCGTGCGCCCATCTGTTGCAGCGGACGCACCACCCGGCCCATGGGGCGTGACCGAAGGGAGGCGTCGCCCGTCAACACCGACAGGAAGGGTTGGGCCGCCAAGAGGCCGGAGAGCAGCCGCATGGAAGTGCCGCTATTGCCTGCGTCGAGGATGTCCGCCGGTTCCCGCAACCCCTGGCCGGTACCGTGCACCACCACGCTGCCCGGCTGTTGACCCGGCTCAATAACGGCGCCCAATGCCTCGAGGCAGCGCTTGGTAGAGAGGACGTCGTCGCCATCGGAGAGGCCGGTGACCAGGGCGTCACCCTGGGCCATTGCGTTCAGGATAAGGGCCCGGTGGGAGATGGACTTGTCCCCGGGCACCGCAAGGGACCCGCCCAGGAAGGGGGGACTTTGAACCGTCCGCTGCAATGTCCCGTACCTCCCCGTGCTCGTTAGGCCGCCGGCAGCGCCGCTTCCGTCTCTATGCTGCCTCTATGCGGCGGGCTGGGCTCGAAGGCCCTGGGTCGAGCGCCGGACGCTGAGTGGTGATCCCTCCGTTACTTCCGGCGGCTGCGATCCTCCGAATCTTTGAAGAACTTTTTTTGGGCTTGCATCGCCTTCCGGCCCACGAACATCTCGCCCATACTTTCAGCGAAGGTCGGGATGTCCGAGTTGCTGCCTGGCCGCCTGGCGATGGGGTTCATCGCTCCGGAGAGCAGCTGGGCCCGGGCAAACGCGGCCCGCTCGAAGACCTGGTGGATATCCTCTTCTTTGGGGCCGTCCTCGTTGTCCAGCAACTGACGGACCTCGTAAAGCTCACGGATGAAGGAATCGATCCAGGCCACGATGGGTCCGGGGTTGCTGACGCAAATATCCCGGTGCATGATCGGGTCTCCCGAAGCGAGGCGGGAGATGTCCCGGTATCCGGAGGCAGCTACCTGCGCGATGTCGTCCCAGTTCGCGCTCTTGGAAGTACAGCCTACCAGGGCCACGGAAAGCAGGAAGGGGAGGTGGCTGGCGGCCGCCACGAAGCTGTCATGCTCGTCCACCCCGATGAAGAACGGGCGGGCGCCGACGGCCTCGGCAAGGGTGGTTATTTCGGAAACCGCCTGCTGCCGAGCGCGGGGACTGGGCACGATGCAGTAGGCTTTGTCGCGAAACAGCGAGGCGTCAGCCGCCTCCGGGCCAGGGGTTTCCTTCCCGGCCATAGGGTGTCCGCCGACGAAATCCACGCCCTCGGGCAGGAACTCCTCCGCCCACTCCAGAACCACCTTCTTGGAGCTGCCTACGTCGGTCACCACGCAGCCTGGTTGCAGGTTCGGGCCCAACGTCTCCAGCAGCTCCCGCATCGCCATAACCGGTGTGGCCAACACGACAATGTCCGCGTCACGAACCGCCGAACTCAACCGGTTCTCGATTCGATGGAAAGCGCCCCGTTTTTGGGCGCCGCCGCGGGCGCTATGATCATAGTCGGTGCCCACCACCTCGAGGTCCCGCATCTGGGACTGTCTCAGCGCCAGGGCGAGCGATGTTCCGATCAGACCGGTTCCAACGATGGCCAGCTTGGCCATAGGGTACCTCCGTAAAGGGCGTTCGGCCAGGCCCTCATAAAACCGCCGGTAAGGGTAAAGGCATGGCATGGATAGCCCATACCTACGGCGGAGAAGCTCATGTACAGCTTATCTTACACCATTCGAGCGAGGGCGGGAACGGTTCCCGGGGGAACGGCAAGGCTCATGACTCCGAAAAAAATCCCGCTCCGGGACCTCTCCGCCGCGGGCCTGGCGGACCATGGAATGCACCCAGAGACCTCCGGCCTTCAGGCCAGCGCCGCCCGGAAGAACTCGGGCCGCACGATCCGCTCGTACTCCTGCCGCGCCTTCACCAGTCCGGCGTCCAACAAGATATCCTGCTGCCCTTCAAATTCGGGCCGGTCCAGTCGCGGGTCCGCGGGCCAGGTCTCCTGTTCCTGGTAGCGGGCCACCGCGCGAACGACCACTTCCTTGTCGACGTCTGGGAAGAATGAAGACACCGCCTCGCCAACCGTCGCCGCATCGTTCCCGGCCAGCCATTCGAGCGCCCGGGCAAAGCCACTAACGAACGCGGCCGCCACCTCCGGCTTGGTGTCCAGGAACTTGTTGGTGGCGGCGAAGGAGGAGTAGGCAACATGGCCGATGACTGGACCCATCGCCACCGCCAGGTGGGCCTGCCCCGCGGTTATTAGCTGCTCGGCGGCCGGTTGCGGCAGATGAATGAAATCCCCCTCCCCCGCAAGAAAGGCGGCTATCGCTTGGTCCAGCGACAGTCCCGACACCAGCTTCAGGCCTGCCGGCTCTACGCCGAGCCGCCGTAGCCCATACTGGCAGGAGGCCCAAGGCATTGCAGTGAATGAGATCGGTATCATCGTGGCGCCCTGAAGGGACTCCCGGCGGAACTCTTCCTGGGGCCGGCGGCCCAGCAAGAAAAATCCGTCCCGGGCGTTGATCTTGGCGATGTGGGCCGGCACCGTCTCAGCTCCCCAGCCGAAGGCAATGATGCCCCGCATGATCCCACTCTGGGCGATGTCGGCCGCATCCTGGATCAACGCGGCCAGGGCATGGGAGAACTTGGGAGGGCAGGTGGTGAAGGTCACGTCCAAGCCCTCTTTCTCCAGGAACCCCCCACCTACGGCCACGTAGATTGGAGTATAGAAGAGGCTGTGCCAGGTCTCCATCAAGCGCAGGGGTTGGCGGCTTGTGCTAGCGGTCACGGGGCCTCCTTTCCCAGATTCCAACTGGTTTCGGGCCTCGGCGATTGGCTTTCTGCAGATCAAGAGCCGCCAAGGCGCCGGTATGGTACCGGTGTGTGAACATTGTGTCAATGTTTCCGTCCAGTCGTCACCGCCGGTTGACCTTTGCGCCGGAGTGTGACAGAATATTTGTAGTGCTTGGTGCTCCCCACGATGCCGGGAAACCGGTTCCCATCTTAGTCCCCCCTGATAATATTTTCCTCAGCATTTGCGACATTTGGTGAAGGGTAGGGTGATTGGCCCCCGAAAGTTCTTCGGAGTGGTAGGGCGATGAGTGTACCTGTTTGGGGCAAAGAAGATCTGCAGCGGCTGGTCTTGCGGGAGATGGGGGACTACCATCTGGTCGTCGTCTCCAATCGCCAGCCTTACATCCACGAACTGGTCGAGGGAAGGCTCCGCTACGTGGTCCCCTCGAGTGGCCTAACCACCGCGTTGGACCCGCTGATGCAGGAGTGCGGCGGGACGTGGGTCGCCCACGGGGGCGGCAAAGGCGACTGGTACGCGGTAGATGACAAGAACAGGGTCATGGTCCCTCCGAACGACCCGCTGTATACGTTGCGCCTGGTGTGGCTGACCGAGGAAGAGGAGCGCGGGTATTACTACGGGTTTTCCAACGAGGCCCTTTGGCCGTTATGCCACAATGCCTATAACGAGCCGGTCTTCGACGCCACCGATTGGGAAACCTACAAGGCCGTCAATCAGGTGTTTGCCGACCAGGTTCTGGACGAAATCGACGGCCGGCCGGCCGTGGTTTTCACCCAGGACTATCACCTAGCTCTGCTACCACGCCTCATTCGGAACGCGGACCCCGATATCATAACCGGCCAATTCTGGCACATTCCGTGGCCCAGTCCCGAGATTTTTCGGATCTGTCCCTGGCAGTCCGAGTTGCTGGACGGGCTGCTGGGAAATGACCTCCTGGGCTTTCATATCGGAGACCACTGCAGTAACTTTTTGAACACCGCGGCTCGGTCTACCGATGCCAAGGTGGACGGAGAGTACAACCTGGTCAGATACCGGAACGAGCCCACAATCGTCCGGCCCTTCCCGATCAGCGTCGATTTCGAGCAGATCAACTGGGACGCCCAGAGCGGCGAGGCGACTAAGGAGATGGAGCGCCTTACCGATGAGCTGAACCTGGGCGGCATGGTGGTAGGCCTCGGTATCGACAGGATCGACTATACCAAAGGCATTCCTCATCGTTTCCGGGCGATGGGGCGCTTCCTGGAAAAACACCCTGAATACGTGGGCAAGGTGGTCTTCATCCAGGCCGGGGTAATGAGCCGGGTCAACATCGACGCTTACCAGGAACTCTCCGAGCAGATCGATCAGCTGCTGGAGGAAATAAACGGCCGGTTTGCCCTCCAAGGCTGGAAACCCATAATTTACCTGCCCAACGATCTATCCGATGTCACCCTCATGGCCCTGCGCCGGCTGGCCAACTTCTGTGTGGTCAGTTCCCTACACGATGGTATGAACCTGGTAGCCAAGGAGTATGTGGCCAGCCGCTTCGACGAGGACGGCGTTCTGATCCTGAGCCCCTTCACCGGTGCAGCCCAGGAG
>CAJWBT010000147.1 GCA_913020235.1 uncultured Chloroflexota bacterium | reverse complement strand
CTGTAACCGTGCCCACTGGGGCTCATCGTCCACCGGGAGGAAATGCTCTCCTGGATCCATTTCCGCTGAGTCTCTGGAAGGGGTGGTCTGGTCAGCTGTAGTAGGCGCCCTTCAGGACCCAGAGGTTCTAGTTGAGGAGTACCGCGTTCTTCTGGAGGCCTCGAACTGTGGCACAGAACTGGACTATGAGCGCCGGCAGGTTGAGCTAGCAATGAAGCAGGTCCGGCTCCAACAAGACCGGATTACTCAAGCATACGTAACTGAGGCCATGGACTTGAAGCGCTACAAGAATGAGATGGACAAGCTCCGAGCGCGGAGCAAAGAGCTGGAGGGAACCTCTCGTGACCTGGACCGGAGGGCAGAGCAGGAGCAGGACACTGAGAGCGCACTTCAGCACCTCCAGACCTTCTGCCAGCGTGTGGCAGAGGGCCTGGACAATATGTCATTCGAAGAGCGCCAAGAGCTTCTTAGGCTACTGGTCGACCGTATCACGGTGGAAAACAAGACCGTGAGGATCGAGACGATTATTCCCCACGGGAATGAACCCGGTCAATTGCGCACACGTCGTGGTGAGCTTGTCGAACCATCCTTCCACGGAAGGACCCTTCGACAAGCTCAGGGCGATCGGATGATCGTAACGGCTATTTCCGAGACAAGACACTATCGGGGCGGCGCTCAGCAATCCGACCCCGAGGGCGTCTGCCCTGGCAGCTACAGCGGCAGGATGACCGGCAAAACTCGCACTACCCGTGGTACCGGAAACGGGCCAAGGCCGGACTCATTCGGGGATTTCAGTGGTTTTCAAGGTTTCATCGCTGCGATGGGTAATCGAGCGAACTATGCTATAGACAATCCTCAGCACAAACTCTAGAACGACCGCAAAAGCAAGGTAGTAGACTATCGCTCTCCAATGGTCGCCCAGGTCTTCGAGAGCCCCCGATGATATGTCTAATGACAAGTATGACTTGCTGACTAGAAACAGACCGAGGACGGCGAAGGGGAGCATCTTGGCGAGGTCCCTTGACAGGTCCTCATTGTAATACGCGGTAGCCCTTATGGTGCTGACCAATGCTATGGAAACCAATAGGATGTTTCCCGGCGTTTGGTCTTGGCCAAGGAGTGAAAGAATCACCACAAGCACCGCAAACCAGGACATTATGATTATGGGAAACAACAGTGCGTGTTGTATCACATAGAAGATAGCCCTGAGAAACTTGGTTCCTGCCTTGTTGAACTTATCCAGGTTGGGCGTGACGATGTCTCTTCTGGCCAGGAACCTGTAGAACACGAAAATGAAAACCGCATAAACCAGCATCTCACCCACGAGAACTGCAAGAGGCTTCAGAACGTCAATGGCCTCTGTTAGGCTGAAATCAAGCTCCGACATGTCCACCTCTTCCTTGCTCCGGCCTTTTCCCCAAAGTAGAACAGCTAGCGCAACCCTTAGTGGCAATCTTGAAGGGGAACGGCCTCGCGGGTTGGGCTGGCAACGGATGTTGGCCGGAATTCGCTAGTTAAGCCGCCTTGCTCCCAAAGAAGGCGCCTGTCCACGGTGGACCGTAGACTACAAGCATCTCTCAACCCTGTCAACAAACCCAGCAACACCGGTGGTTTCCAAGTGCGGCAGCTACGCGGCCGCCCCGTGTGAGGCGGCGACGGTGATCCATGGAACTGGCGGTTGCGAGCGGTCATACAACCCGGAAAGGTACGGTTGTCGTGCTGCCCGAACTCCTCCCGAGAATCCAAAAATGTCACATGCGCCGATAGGTGGTTTCGATCTAGCGCGGCACCAAAACATCAGAAAGTTGGCGGGCAGTACCGTCTACCATACCGAAGATGTCGGTCGGGGGTCCGGTTTCTACAGGCCTCTTGCCGCGGCAGTTCCGTACACCGGCCGTGCCAATACCAATAGCGCATGAACGGAATCGCCGCCCCGCTTCGCCCAACTCGCTGGCGGAGTGGATGGAGCCAGTCGCGCTACGGCATGCTGGGGAGCGCGCCAAGGCCGAAAGCAAGACCGTGGGCCGATAGTTTGAAGGGCCATACGGGAGAAGCTGGAGCGGGCGGGGGGATTCGAACCCCCGGCTTTTTGCTTGGGAAGCAAACACTCTACCACTGAGTTACGCCCGCTTGGTAGAAGACAGTAGAAGACGGGGCAGAGTCAGATCGGCGGCGGCTTAAGTATACCAAGCCGCCGGCTTCGTGGAAAGGGCTCGTATCTGGCTTGCTGGTGAGCAGCCAGCCGTTGGCATTGCTGTGGGTTCGGCGTGGGCCGCACGCGGGTCCGGGGGATGCCCATTGGCCCGCCTCGCTTCGTCTGGACAGCCGTTTTGTACTTGATCATGCGGACGAGCGCGTCCTCGCCGGTTTCGCCGTCTATCTCAGCTACGTTCCAGTTGTGCCGCCTCACGCCAGCCACGGGACTTTCCGCCGATCAGGGCGCACCCTCTTGACGCCTACTTGGCGGAAGCTAGGGCCGGGAATATGTCGTCCCGGAAGGATTTAAGCTCTCGATGGGCAAACTTGTAGGTGTCCGAGGTGCGCAGGTAAAGATGCCCAATACCCGCGGCCTCGGCCTCACGAAGGCGCCGGGCGCAGTGCTCCGGGCTTCCGATAAAGCCGATGGCGTCGCAGATCTGGGCCAGCAGGTCCTCTGGTAGAAAGGCGCATAGCCTCTTGGCCTTTTCCCAATCCTCGGCGTGGAGGACGTCGGGGTACAGGTCCCACAGCTCTTTGGGCATTTCCAGGCCCTGCAGGTCCAAGCCCATCGCCCGGAGCCACCGGGCGTTGTACTCCTCGATCATCCAGTTCACGCAGAGGGGCCGAGCCATCTCCCGGGCCTCCTTCAGGTCCTCGTGGATGACGACGGTGGCGCAAAGGACCAGCTCCACCTCGTCAGGGTTGCGGCCGGCACGCTTCGCCCCTTCGGCCAGATGCTCGCGGGCCAACGCCACGGCGTTGGGGTGAACACCGATGCTGAGCACCACCCCATCGGCTACCTCTCCCGCTACTTCGATGGTCCTGGGGCCGGTGGCCGAGACGTAGACGGGAGGCACCTCTGCGTCGCCGTATTTCATGCGGCTGGTTACGCCGTTGAAGGAAAAGTCTTCCCCGGCCATGATGCGCTTGAGGGAGAGGACCGACCGGCGCATTTGCCGTACCGACGCCGGGGCCACTCCGATCGTCTTCACCGAGCTGTAGCCCCTTCCTATCCAGAACTCCGTCCGGCCCGGAGCCAACTCGGCCACCGACTTGGCCGCCGAGGCCAGGACCGACAGGTGCCGGGTAACAGGGTTGGTGACGGCGGAGGCCAAACGGATGCGAGACGTGGCCTGTGCGGCCAGGGCCATAACCACGAACACGTCCCGTTCCAGCAACTGGGAGTCCAGGATGCCCACCCCGTCGAAGCCGGCGTCTTCGCACTCACGGACGAAGGCCGCCACTTCCGAAGCGGGAGCGCATCCCGGAACCCTGAGGTCAATCTTGAGGGCCATTTTCTTCTCCCCGGAGCGGTCTTGCCAATACTATTTCCAAACTCCGTCCCGCTTCGAATCTCTCTTGGAGAGCGTACGATCCGGACCCGCGCTCGCCTGATGCTCCAACCCGGCCTTGAACGCCCGAAGCACGGCCTCTGGTCCACCGGCGTCTTCAGCCCGGCCCGCCGGTGCCGGAGAGCCGCGCGGCTAAAGCCCGATGAACTCCCGGGCATTCTCTCCCAGAATGCGCTCTTTGTGGCCGTCGGACAGGGGCAGGCTGAGGACGTACTCACTGTCCGTCGTCATGCTGGCCAGCGGGAAGTCGGTGCCGAAGCACACCTTGTGGGAGCCATGCTTGTCGATGATCTTGGTAAGGGTCTCGGCGGCCACTTCCCGCAGAGAAGGCGGCCAAGTCGTGTCGATGAGAACGTTTTCTTTCCCGATCAGGTATCGCTCCGCCTCGTCCAGCATGTAGAACCCGCCCAAGTGGAGAGCGACAATCCTGAGATGGGGGAACTGCCGGGCCACGTTCGCAATACGCTCCGGCGCGGCATAGATGGGCTCTCCCGGCGGGGTATGGGAGAAGCGGCCGGAGTGTATCTCCAGCACCATGGATTCACCCATCTCTTCATAGACTGGGAACATCTCGGGAGCATCGGGGAAAAATTGGTTCATCATTGGGTGCAGCTTGATACCCTTGATGCCGTTCTCGCGCAGCCGCCGCACTTCCCCCGCCTTGTCCTCCAGGCCGGGGTGAATGGCTCCGAAGGGCACCAGCATCTCGTCCTGGATGCTGATGAGCCAATCGTTGGCCCGCCGCACCTGGTCGGCCCGGTCCGCTACTCCCAGCACGATGGACTTTTCGACTCCGGACTCGCGCATGTGGGCCTTGATGCCGTCCACGGTGTTGATGCCGACTGCCGGATAGCCGAATAGGTCGACCATGGCCTGCAGCACCGTTCCAGCGATCCGGTCTGGCCATACGTGAGTGTGAACGTCCACCCGCATCAGTGTGTCCCCCCTTGGCTGTTGTATCTGAAGTTGTATCCCTTCCCAGACCGCTCATCTTGGGCTCTGGCGGTGATTGAGACAGGTTGGCGACTGAACCGTCCCGGGCCTAGCCCGCCTTCGGTACCACCGGCGGCATCCCGGCGTCCCGCCGCACCTCGTTGATGATTTCCAGGACCCGTGAACGGAACGGCGGATACTCTAGCTCGAACTCCTGGAGCAGCCGGCTGTTGTCCACCAGGTAGGTGCCCGAGTCCTCGATGCCTCCCTCGGAGTCGAAGGCTATCTGGGCGTCGGGGATGAACTCGCGGACGATGTCCGCCAGGGCTCCCAGGCTGATGGGTTCGCCCCCCGTGTTGTAAAGGGTATGGTGGGGGGAGTCGCTCAGGGCTACCCGAACGAAGGCCTCCGCGACGTCCTCGACATGGACCGGAGCCCGCATGAGGCCCTTCTTGGGGAAGCTGACGGGCTCGCCCTGGGCTGGCAGGACCACACACCGAACGTGGTCCACGGAGCCTCGCACCTTGTCCGGGCCGGTCACGTTGGCCGGGCGGATGCCGGTGATGTTCATACCATAGTTTTCATTGTAAATCTTGGCTTGAAATTCATTGAATATCTTGTGGACGGCGTATTGCCTGGTGCCAGACGTGGGGTCGTCCTCGTTGACGAGCCGGTCCCCGTGGTTCTTCTGTGGCCCGCATACGGCAACGGAACTGGCGTACACCACCCGCTTGACCCCGCACAGCCGCGCCGCCTCGAAGCAGTTGTCCATCCCCAGAATGTTTATCCGCATGTTGAGGTGGGGCTCCACCTCACCGCCGCCCAACAAATAGGCCAGATTGATGATGCGGTCCGGCTTCACCTGTAGTATGGCCGACACCACGTCTTCAAATTGTGTTATGTCTCCCCGCATGACCTTCACCCGGTCTTCCAGGCCGTCGAAGGAAGCGGAGCCGGGGTTCACATCGTAGCAGACCACATTCTCGCCTCTCTCGGCCAGACGGCGGATCGCCCGCAGGCCGATGAACCCGGTGCCCCCAAAAACCAATATATTCATTGTTCTACCTCCTCCCGTGCGTTGCGCAAACTACTGACCCTGGGATAGACGCTTGAGCTTGATCGATGGGCGAAATCCCCCTAAATCCCCCTTTACCAAAGGGGGACCGAAGGGCATTCACTCCCCGGAGAGTCTACCAACTTCTTCAAAGATCGGTAAGTCACTGTCTCGCAGCTTCCCTGATACCCCGTCCGTCATCCCGGCGAAGAGCCTGCCCCAGATCCAGTCTGGGGCAGGGATCCAGGCAATGTTTCTCTGGATTCCGGCCCCGATGCAATCGGGGACGGTAGCGGGGAGCAGCATGTCGCGTCATTTCGCCGATGTGCCGATGTAAAGGTATTTGCAGGACAGTACACCAACCCCATGTGCCCTCTTTCGCCGCACCGGTGCTCCGTGCCGTTCCGAGTCTCAGGCCGGCAACACAGGGCGCCCGCTTGGCCTCACACCATGCGGAGGCTGCATATGTGCGACCCGTACCACATAAGACCTGAGACCCCTCGCTTCGCTCGGGGTGACATGGGAAACCGGTCGCTCAACGGGGTCGCGGTCCTTTAGGCGGGTTCAGGCGAATCCCCGTCACGATGCACTCCCCTGCAAGGCCCGCCAGATCTTCTCCGGGGAAAGCGGGGTGTCGAGATGGCGCACGCC
>CAJWBT010000146.1 GCA_913020235.1 uncultured Chloroflexota bacterium | reverse complement strand
GCCAGCCGGTTTTCCCGCCACCGGTTGCCCAGGTCGAGGGCCGGCAGCGGCTCGACAAAGACGGTGGCCCCGCTGTCGGAAACGTCATGGACAATGCCGGGCACCTGAGACCTCAGCTCGGCCTTGATCAGCAGCACCAGCCGTCCGTTGCGTTGGGTAATGATGGGCTCCTGGATCACCTCCTGGCGCTGCAGGCGGCGGAGGTTGCGCTCCATTACCTCGTTCAATCGCGCATGGGCCGACCGCGCCTCCTGGCGGAGCTGACCCAGGGCCGGGCTGGCGCTATCCAGGACTTCTCCAGCGGGGCTGATCGCGGAACCGACGGCTAGCTCAATGGCACTCAGGTCCGGCAGGTTGTCCCCCACTCCGGAGAGCAGGGGAATTTCCTCGTGGCGGGAGAGATTGGTCCGGTCGTATCGGGCGGCTGCCACCAGCCCTTGGATCGAGTACAGCTCCTCACCGCGCAAGATGCCGCCCATGAGAGCCCGATGGACGTATTCCCGGAAGTCGATATCCGGGCCGAACTCCAATGTCCCACCATTGTCCAGGAAATGGCGGGACTCTGACGTTTCCTGCTGCCGGGTGGCGATCTCCAGCAGGTCAACGGACGGGGTCAGGGAGAGGGCTGTTTCGCGGCCCATCGCGGTGCGGGTGTAGGAGGCCAGCTTCTGCCGTATCTGGTCGAACTCCAGCAGGCGCACCGACTCGGAGAACCCTCCCACAACCCCGGCCTGCCCGACAGGGTCCACCCGGGTCTCACCGGAAATCATCTCATCGGCGTCTTCGACCAAACCGGTCCCACCCATCAGGTCTGAGTCACCACTTGATGACCCACACCCGGCTCTCCCGCAGCATGCCGGCCACCCTTTCCAGGGTATTGTGTTTCGGCTCCCGCACGTTCAACCGGCGGCCCAGGATCTTGCCCCGCCATCGCTCCAGGTAATCGCAAGCTTTCATGAACCCGTCCAGGGTAAACCTCTCGCCGCCCAATAAGATGTAGTCAAGCTGCGCTGTGAAGGGCTCAAATTGGCGCTGGACGACCCCGCAGGTCTTGCCGTACAGCCGTTGTACCTGGCCCTCCCGGATGCGCTGAAACCGCTTCTGGGAGGTGCCCCCGGCGTGGTGACGCCCCTTGACGTACCGGGTATCGGTCTTGGAGGACAGCAGCCGTCCGCCCTGGTAAACCGCTACCAGAAAGCGGCCAAGCCGGAGCAAAACCACCCCCACCGTGTATTCCGTCTCCAACAATCCCAGCAGGGGAGAGGTATCCCAGGCGGGGACCAGATCGTTTCCGGCCAGCGGAAAGGGCGGCACGATCACCAACGCCTCCGGCCCAGCTCTCAGGCCGGCGATGCCGGTGTCCGAGTTCAACACCGGGTGTCCTATCCGTTGCAGGCGGTCGCGCCAGTCCCGGCCTTCCAGGCCGGACGCCGCCAGGAACGCCTCCGCTTCCCCAGGGCGGACGTACACCGAGGACGCCGGTCCACCCGGCTGAGGCTGCCAACCGGCCAGCAGCCCCTCGAGCCTTGCCTTGCTCAGGAGCTGCCCTGGCTGGGTTGTGGCCGGGCCGGCTTGTTGAGTCATGAGCGATTCACCAGGTGAGATTTTATCACCTGCCTGGGCCGGCCGGCGACACCACCGGCCTTGGCGCCTATCTGGCACTGCCGGCAGCCTCCTGGCGTCTGGTGCGAGGTTCTTTACGAGCGGGTCTGGCAAGATGCCGGCGGAGCAAGGCTGTGTACGTTTTCGACGCCGGGCACACCGAGCCAGGAGCGTTTGCCCGCCGACACGGTTTTTGCTACACTAGGCCGGTGAATCGAGCCCCTTAGCTAGCGCCACCCATCGGCGTGGCTAGCCATTGAGATTTATCGGAGAAGGAGTGGCCATGATATACGAAGTCCGCACCTACACTCTCAAGCCCGGGTCGGTACCCCAATTCGAGGAGAATTTTGCCAACGCCCTTCCTTTCCGGGAGAAGTTCTCCAAGCTGGGCGCTTTCTGGCACACTGAAATCGGACCCCTGAACCAGGTGATCCACGTCTGGCCTTACGAGAGTGTGGAGGAGCGCAACAGTATCCGCGCCGAGGCGTCGAAGGACCCCCACTGGCCCCCACACAATCCTCCCGACATGTACGTCAGCCAGGAGTCGGAGATCTTCATCCCCGCCCCATTCATGCGGCCCTTAGGCGGCGACCAGGCCCTGGGCAACATCTACGAGATGCGCATCTACACCTACCGGACCGGTACCATGTCCAAAGTAGTCCAGCTGTGGGCGGATGCCGTGCCTCACCGGGAGAAATTCTCGCCTCTGGCGGCCGGAATGTACACTGAAATCGGCGGGCTGAACAAGTGGATCCACATATGGCCCTACAAGGACCTGGAAGAGCGCAACAAGGTCCGCGCCGAGGCCTCCGCGTCTCCCCACTGGCCGCCGGCCACCCGGGAGTTCCTGGTCAAACAGGAGAACAAGATATTGGTGCCCGCCTCTTTCTCGCCGATGCACTGAGTAATCGGGCATTTTCTCGTAACCATCGGGCCCGCCACGGAGGGTCACTTCGGAAACGAAATGGGGCAAGTTGTGTTCCCTCACATTCGATGGGGGACCACAGCTTTACTCCAACCCTAGTCGGGATTGGCAGGGCATCCGTTGAGCGCCATCTATAGCGTGATGGCCTCAGCCATATCCGTCGCGCTGAAGCGTTTCGGTCCACGGCCCTTCCGCTCGAGCCTGACGGCGCCCTTTCGCGCTCCACCTGCCACCTTGCGGCGATTGACGGCGCCGCCGCCCTCTCCCAGCATTCCAATTGCGAATTCGCGGTATCCGCTCAAGGCTCAAGAGGCAAGATGCATTCGAACGGGCCGGACGTCGAGTCGGACATGCGGGCCATCAAAGAAGCCAACCAGCGGTTTTACGACGCCTTCGGGGCGCTGAACCTGGCTGCGATGGAAGCCGTCTGGGAAAACTCGGAGCGGGTCTTGTGCGTCCACCCCGGCTGGCCTCCCCTGCTGGATTGGGAGCTGATCCGGGAAAGCTGGGAGCGCATATTCGACAACGCCACCTTGATGCACTTCAATATCCGCCAGGTAAACGCGGCGGTGCAGGGCGACTGCGGCTGGGTCACCTGTGTTGAGAACATAACCAGCGTGTTGCAGGGCCGCGCCGGCGATTACAGCGTGCTGGCCACCAATATTTTCGTGCGGAGCGCTCCGGGCTGGCGAATGACCGCCCACCACGCCTCGCCCGGCGCCTGAAGCGCTTTTCAGCCGGCTCCCGCGTCCGTTGGGGAGACCTTGCCGGAGGATGCCTAGGCCTCCGGCCCCTGCCTGGTACAATAGGGTACCTGGTAACAGGCCCACGAGGTGGTCAGAAAAGCCTGTCTTGAGGAGAACCGAAGGGTCCGGCTCCGTCGAGACTCTCGATAGAATCGGAGCACACCGCGAACGGCGGCAGAGTTCCCTCCCCGGTCATCACCTCGGCTGGCTAGGGGGCAGGCCGGTCCCCTCCATTTTGGTACGGTTTTGAGATAGCTGCTTATTCAACGGATGCGCGGCCGCCCCACGCGGACGGGTTGGCCCCGCCACATTGCTTGGACCCATACCGGGAAAGGACGCCAACAATGAGTTCAAAATCTCCCGCCCTGACCAAAACTGAGAGAAACCTGTGGAACGCCATCGTAGCCGAGGCGCTGGCGCACCTGAAGTACAACGCCTTCGCCCATAAAGCGCTGGAAGAAGGTCTCCCCGAGGTAGCGCAGATCTTTCAGGAGGTGTCCGGGGCCGAGACGATTCACGGTATAAACCACCTGCGGGTTTCCGGCGACATCGGGACCACGGCAGAGAACCTGCGCGCCGTCGCGGTCGGGGAGTCCAAAGAGGCCAGCACCCTGTACCCTCGGATGATCCGGGATGCCCTCGAAGAGGGCCGCACCGACGCCGCCGATTCATTTGGCATGGCCCTGGAACGGGAGCGCCACCACCTGGAGATGTTCACTCGGGCGCTGGAGCAGCTGGAAGCGCGCCGGCTTGGCCCGGTGGCGACGGAGGTTTCAGCCACTGGGGAGGCGGACCCTGGCCCGGCCACCGAGTACGCCCCGGCGCCTCCGGTGGCGGCTACGATAACCGCTCCCACTTCAGACCTTGAAACCTACGTCAACGCGGCCATGGAGATAGACCGGGAGCGCTGGCGAGTCGCGTCGATGGGTAGATTGCGAGAAGTGGTTTTCGGGGCCCAGGACGGCGTCCTGAGCACGCTGGCCCTGGTGACATCGGTGGCCGTGGCGGTAGACCAAACATCCACCGTGCTGGTGGCCGGGCTGGCCGGGGCCCTGGCCGGGATGATCTCGATGGCGACGGGCGCCTACCTGGGTTCGAGGGCCGAGCAGGACGTTTGGCGCGCCGAGATCGCCCGGGAAGCCGCGGAGCTGGAAGCCAACCCCGCGGAGGAGCTGGCCGAGCTGACGGTGATCTTCCAGCGCGAAGGGAAGACCTACGAGGAGGCCCGCCGTCTGGCCGACCAGATCGCCGAAGACAAGGACCTCTGGTTGCGCACCCTGGTGGAGAAGGAGCTGGGAATCAGCCCCGACACGACCGCCAGTCCCGTCAAGGACGCCTCAGCCATGGGGCTTTCCTTCATCCTGGCCGCCCTGGTGCCCATCGTTCCCCACATGGTGCTGGACGGGGGGGTGGCCATCGCAGTCTCCGTGGCGGCGTCCCTCGTGGGCCTGTTTGCCCTGGGGATGGGTAAAGGACGCCTGGTCCGGAAGTCGCCCGTGCTGCAGGGCCTGGAGATTCTCGGAATCGGCGTGGTCTCCGCCGCCATCGGTTATGGCTTGGGTGATGTCATACCCCGGCTGGTGACCTAGAGGGGGACTAACGCACCCGGTCCAGTATCCTGTTGACGGCCGTCACGAAGTCCGCCGGGTTGTCCCCTTGGACCAGGTGCCCAGCCCTAGATATGGTTGCCGTCTCACAGCCGGGGATGATCTCCTGCATCTGCTGCATCGTCTCCACCGGGAAGACATCGCTGTCGCTGCCTCGGACCACCAGCGTGGGGCAGTCGAGCTTGCGCACGCAGTCCCACAGCTGATCCGAGGTGTAGCCGGTCTCCCGGCGGCCTGGGGTGCGCCAGATTTTGTCGGCTTTCCAGATCCATTTGCCGTCGGAGCGCTCGCGGATACTGTACTTCAACGCGCCGAGCACCTGTTCCCGGCTACGCCCGGTGTATTCGATAACCCGTTGGCTGAACTCCTCGAAGGAGTCCAGCTCATCGGGAAGCTCGCGGAACCGGGCCATCCGTTCCTGGCCGCGGCGCGAATTCACCGGCCCGGTATCCACGATTACCAGCGCCTTCAGTGCCCCCGGGTGGCGCGAGGCCCAAACGTAGCTGTTGCGCCCTCCCATGGAGTGACCGAACAGGACGAAACGGTCCAGCCCCATGGCCTCGACGAACCCGTCGATGTCTGCCTGGAAGGAGTCGATCAAATAGTCAGCCCCTGGCGCCCAGTCACTATCCCCGTGGCCCCGCTGATCCAGCGCCAGGATGTGATACCTGTCCGAGAGGGCCAGGCTCACGAAGTCCCAGCTGTGGGCCTGCTGAGAATTGCCGTGAAGCATCAGGATCGTAGGGTTGGCGGCGTCGCCCCACTCCAGGTAATGGAAGTTCATTCCGTTGATTTGAACGTTCTTGTCGGTGGGCTCGCTCTCCGCGGCGAAAGTCACGCCCATCTGGCGGGCCGCATCGTAAAGCGATAGACCCACACCGCCCTCGGTGGATGACGCCATTTTTTAACCTCCCAGGCAAGTTTCAAACCCATGATAACCCGGTTGTCAAGGTCGACTAGCCGCGCGTCAGGGCATCCCTCTCCTATGGGAGAGGGACCGAGGGTGAGGGAACGGGTGGACATTCGCCTAGCTTACAGATGCCAGCGTCACCCAGGATAATCGAAAGACGCTGAGCCGCGCGTCAGGGCTGAGGTTTCCTTTCTCTGAGGCTGATGCTATCATTAAACGGCGAAAGTGCGGGCCCCCACGGGGCCGGTATCGGTCGAACCCGACCAGTGAGGAGAATCGGTTCCTATGACCACCCAGGCGATCACATTGGAACTGGAGCCCAGGGACCTGCTGGGCAAGAAGGTTAAGCAGTTGCGGCGCACGGGAATCATACCGGTCCACCTGTATGGGCCGGGGGTGGAGT
>CAJWBT010000145.1 GCA_913020235.1 uncultured Chloroflexota bacterium | reverse complement strand
CCCCGGCCAACCAGCACGCGGTGATGATCGAGGCGGTGGAGAACCATATGCCCGAAGTCATCATCATCGACGAGATGGGGACCGAGCAAGAAGCCGCCGCCGCCCGGACTATTGCCGAGCGGGGCGTGCAGCTCATCGCCACCGCCCATGGCAACACCCTCGACAACCTGATCATGAACCCCACGCTGTCTGATCTGATCGGAGGCGTCCAGACGGTCACCCTCGGCGACCAGGAGGCCCGTTACCGTGGCACCCGGAAGAGCGTCCTGGAGCGTAAAGCGCCACCCACTTTCGACGTGGTGGTGGAGATTCACGGCTGGGATCGATTGGGCGTCCATGATGGGGTGGCCAAGGTGGTGGACCAGTGGCTTCGTGGCTTCCCGGTGGCCTCGGAGGCACGCTGGTTGGACGAAGAGGGGCGGGTTAACCGGGGCCACGAGCCGGCGCGGCTCAGTGAAGCCAGGCCGGCGCCCTGGTCGCCGGACTTCGTCCATGCGGACCGTTTGGAGCCTGGGGAGCCCGGCCCCTCCGGCGGAACGGTGCGGGATGTGGATACCCGGGTCTTCCTCTTCGGCGTGGGCCGGGATAAGCTGGAGGCCGCGGTGGGCGAGACCGGCATTTCAGTGCAAGTTGCCGGCGAGCTGCGACTGGCCGACGTGGTCCTGACCACCAAAACCCATTACAGGCGTGGCTCTCAGCTGGTGCGGATTGCCGAGGCCAACGGGAAGCCGGTCTATGTGCTGCGCAAGAATACCATGCCCCAGGTGCAGGAATTCCTCCGGGCCATCTCCAAGGAGTGGGGCTTTGGAGGTGGAGACCACGGCCGGCCGGAACAGCCCTCCGAGGAGGTCTTGGACCTGGCGATGCAGGAGGCGGAAGATGCGGCCAACCGGGTGTTGAACGGCGAGTCCTCCGTGAAGTTGCACCCGCAACGGTCTTACGTGCGCCGGTTGCAGCACCTGCTGGGCCACCGGTATAACGTGACATCGATCAGCCACGGGCGGGACCCGGAGCGGTCCGTCATGTTCTACAAGCCCTGATGTTCGGTTGGCATGGCGTTGTTCATCGTTTTTGAAGGCCTGGATGGCTCGGGCAAAAGCACCCAGGTCCGCGCTTTGTTTCGCCGGCTGCGCCGGGAGGGGCACCAAGTTCTGCTGACCCGGGAGCCGGGGGGTACCCCACTGGGGGAAGCACTCCGCCGCTGGCTAAAACGGAGCCGCCACCTGGCCCTCCTCAGTGAGCTGTCCCTGTTTATCGCGGCCCGAGCCCAACTTGTGGAAGATGTTGTCAGGCCCGCATTGGAGGCGGGCGTCACGGTCATCGGCGACCGCTATACCGCTTCTACCGTGGCCTACCAGGGCCACGGGCGCAGACTGGACCTGGCGCTGCTGGATCAGCTCAACAGGGCGGCTACGGGCGGATTGACCCCAGACCTGACGGTGCTGCTAGACCTGCCCGTTCAAGCCGGGCTGGCGAGGAAGCTCAATTCGGAGGCCGATACGTTCGATGCGGCGCCACTGGCGTTCCACCGGAAGGTCCGGGATGGTTACCTGGCCCTGGCGGCTCAGGACCCCGGCCACTGGTTGGTATTGGACGGGACGCGGCCGAAGAGAGAGCTATCCCGGTTGATCTGGACAAAAATACAGCCCCTCCTTTGAGGGAGGGGCTGTTGCTGGCAATTCTAGGCCGAGGCGCCGTTACCTAGTCATCAGCGGGAGCCGGCTCCAGGCTGGCGATCTTCTCGCGGATGACCTCCATCATTGTCCTGACCCGCTTCAAGTCAGGGTAGGTGTTGCCTTCGGCCTTCTTATCGAAGATCGCTTCCCCGTCCAAGAAGACCTCCATGATGCCCTTGTCTCGCGGCAGGATGGAGATGGCCGCGTCGGGGCCAAAGTGGCGGAAAAACTCGTTCGCCATCCACGTGGCGGTGGCGTGATGCTGTCAAGGTACGCAGTAGGTAATCTCTATGTCGACTTTTCCGTACATCCGGAATCCTCCTCAAGCCAAAGTTTTGAGTTCGGCTCTATTTGCCTGTCACATCGGGTTTGACCAAAGTCATCCTTCGTTGGGCGCCTGCGAATGACACTTTGTACAAATGTTTGTGACTGATAACCATTTTAACCGAATTATCACGCTAGTCAACCTTGGTGCAAGATGATGATTGCGGATTACGTCAACGGTAATGGGCGATTACCTCCTCACCGAACCGCTTGATGATCTCTTCGGGATTGGGGCCGATGGCCGTGATGAACAGGACGCCTACTCCCGCCTGCTCAATGGTCTTGGTCTTCTCCCGGCACTCGGCGGGGGTGCCGGCTACGGCGAACCGCTCTGCCAGGTAGTCGGTCAACCCCAATTCGTCGCTCAGGACGGCGTTTCGCGTTTGGCCCAGCTGCTCGTGTTGAGCCGGTACGTACTCCCGCTGAAGAGTCGCTATGGGCTCAATGAGTTCCTCGGGTACGTGTTTACCCTCCAGTGTGAAGCGAAAGGCGTGGTGCCCGCTGGCGGCCAGGGCCATCTTGATCTCGTCGATGGCCTGCTCCCGGCGGCCGGCGACGTTGCATTTGGCGAAGGCCCACACCTCCGTCGAGCCCTCCGGTTTCCCGGCGGCTCGCTCTCCTTCCCGGATTCGGGCTACCGAGTCCCGAAGCACCTCGGACGTCAACCCGGTGTGGACCAGCACCGCGTCGGCTTCCGCCCCGGCCATGGCCAGGGTCCTGGGTCCTTCCGCCGACATGAGGAAGGGCACCACCGTGCGGGACCAGCCCACATGAATACTCCGCTGTCGGTACTGGTAGGTCTGCCCCGACAGCAAGGCCCGGACCGCATCCATGTACTCTTTGACCTGGGCTAGACGGGCCGGACGGAGCCCCAGGTTGAGCACCGCACTGTCGCCGGTGCCGATTCCCAGAAAGGCCCGGCCCCCGGAAAGGTCGTTGATCGACGCAATGGCCGAAGCGGTTACGGCGGGATGGCGGGTAAGGGGGTTGGACACCGTGGGACCGATTCGCGCCCTTTGAGTCGCCTGGGCCACCACGGCCAAGCTGACGTAGGCCTCCCGGAACAACGACTGGGACTCGCCGATGCCCAGGTAGTCGAACCCCACCTCTTCGGCAAGGCGCGCCCGCGCCGGGAGCTTGGCAAGGTTCTCGGGCAGAATGGTTACGCCGAACTTCATGTCTTCCTCCAGCACTCAAGAGTTGCATGGCGGTTGAATGGCTTCAGCACCACTTCAACGTGAAACCGGTGGATACGAATTCACCCCTCGGCACCAGGCTCTGGGTGGTCCAGGCCCAGGATGCGGCGCAGAAAGAGGGCACAGCCCAGCAGGAAGAGGGTTGAGGCCACCATCTCCAGGCTTTCTTCCACGTTGACCGCCAAGGCGTACCAGGGCTGCATGGAGGGCAGAAAGGTCAGTTGCATCAACTCCAATACCAGCGCCATCCCCCACAGGGCCAGGGCCGCCAGTCCTAGCCACAGGAACGCCGTGAGGTGGCGCCGATGCCGGAACATCAGGGTTAGCATCAACAGCGCGATCAACCCGAAAAGAGGGGCATAGGCGGCCTCCCAGATGTGTGCCATCTGGTCCCACAACCCCAATGCTTGCCACAGCTTTGGGCCGGCCCTCTCGTGGATCTCCGCCGCCTCGTCGATGGCCAGGTACAGGAACAGGGCTCCCGTGGCCAGCCACAAGGGCGCCCGGTGCACCGGCAGGGCGGCCCGATGCCGCCACAAGGTTCCCAAGCCCCCAACGCACCACAGGCAGAGGGCTACGGCACCCAGGATGGCGCTGTGGTAGAAGGTAGGCACGTTGCGTTCCAGAGCCAGGTTCCAGGTCCAATGGGAGGAAAAGGCGTTCAAAGCAACGAGCACGGCCTCGGCCAGAAAAAGGACGCCGAACACCCGGACCAGAGTCGGCTGCTGCCAGGTACGCTCAATCGGAAAGCCTGCAACCGGTCTCAAGAAGCGCTCCAAGCAAGCCCCTCACCCCGATCTTTTTCACCAACAGAAGGGGTTCCCGAAGGCCGGGGAAGTTCCCGCTTTGTCCTCTTTGCCCGAGCCTCAACGCTCCGGCGGCCGTGGGGCATCGCCGGTCCGCGGCCGCCGGCCGACTTCCCCGAGGCGCCGCAGGATAGTGGCCCGAGCCAGGTTGGCGTAAGTATAAAGGCAGAGACACAGGCCCAGCAACACCTCGGGTACCTCCGAGCCCTGGGGCCCGAAATCGAAAGCCTCCATCAACAGCCGGGGCAGGTTTACCGGCGTCAAGAAGCCGGCCAACCGCCAAACCAGAATCATGAGCAGGGCGGGCGCCAGGACCAGCGAGGGGAGGAGCAGATGGGCGCTGGTGACCGGGCCGGAACGATGCCAAAAGGCGCGGATGGCGGCGCCGGCCAGGGCGGCCAGACTCCCCCAGAAAAGGAGGCCGAATATGATCGAGTCCACCGCTTCCACGTTATGGAGCGTAGTCTCGTCTTGCTCGTTGATTTCGCTCAGGGCCGCGGGAGTGACCCAACCGAAGAGGCGTTGCCCCCAGCTAATCTCCTCCATGGCCCCGACCAGCAGGAAGACGGCGAGCACGGCGTGGAAGAGTGCCAGCCGGGGGTGCCCGGTTCCTCGCAGCCTCCAGCCGGTGGCACCGGCCAGCGCGGCGGCGGCCAGGTAGGTGACCACCGACCACCACTCACTTACCCCGTCTTCCCCGGCGAGCCAGTCTACGTCCTTGTAGGCCGTCAGCGACCAGTGGGTCAGCGCCGTGAAGGCCAGAACGCCCGTGACGGCGAGGAAGAACCCGGGACCGTACCGGTCGGCGGGGAGCGGCAGCGGCCGAAAGGCGAGGTGCATCACCCGAAAGAACCTTCCGGCCAGGTAGACGCGGACGCGGGGGTGCCACAAGGGAAAGGTGACGCCCCACACCAGGAGCCCGGACCATCCCCAGACCTGAATCCCGCGCTCCAACGAGGCCACACTTTCGTCAGAGAGTTGCGAACCTCCGGCCCGGTAGCTTTCGGCCAACCACACCAGGCGGTCCAGCACCGGCCCGGTAAAAAGCAGCAGGAGCGCACCGCCCACCAGCCCGAAAAGGCCGGTCCCCATCCAGAGAGAGGCGGGGAGACCGATAGCCGGGCGGCCGAAGGGCATTGCTCTCTCTTCAGTTGGAGACACGGTTCAAGAGGGGGAGTGTCTCGCGTTACCGGTAGGTCTTACGGGGCCCGACGGTCTTCAGGTATCCTTCCAGGTTGCGGCGGGTCTCGCCGATGGAATCGCCGCCAAACTTCTCCATAAAGGCGTCGATCAGTACCAGGGCCACCACCGCCTCGCCGATGACGCCCGCCGGGGGCGCCTGGCAGACGTCGGAGCGCTCGTAGTGGGCCTGCACCGGCTCGCCGGTGTCCAGGTCCACAGAGGGCAGCGGGTTGACCATGGTGGCGATGGGTTTGATGGCGAACCGGGCCACCAGGGGCATTCCGTTGGTCATGCCCCCTTCGGTGCCACCCAGCCGGTTGGTCTTGCGCTGCCACGGCCGGGCGGAGTCTGTAACCGGCTCGATGATGTCCTGGACCTGGGAGCCACGAAGGCCGGCCGCTTCCCACCCGGGGCCGATGGAAACAGCTTTGACGGCGTTGATGGACATCAGCGCCTGGGCAACGAGGCCGTCGATCTTCCGGTCCCAGTGGACGTGGGAGCCCAGGCCGATGGGCACGCCCTCGGCGATAACCTCCACCGTGCCGCCCACGGTGTCTCCCGCTTCCTTGGCTGCGTCTATCTCGGCCATCATCCGGGCGGCCGCCTCGGGGTCGGCGCAGCGCACCGGTGAGGCCTCCACCGCGTCCCAGTCGATAGACGACGGGGGATCCGCCGACACTCCTCCAATGGTGATGACGTGGCTGTGGACTTGGATGTCGAACTCCTCAAGGAACCGCATGGCCACGGCGCCCGCGGCTACCCGGGCGGCGGTCTCCCGAGCGCTGGCCCGCTCCAGGACGTTGCGCACGTCCTCGAACCCGTATTTCATGACTCCCGGCAGGTCGGCGTGGCCGGGCCGCAGACGCGTGACCCGCTTTCCCCGAGGATCTGCGTCCGGATTGTCGACGGGCTCGACGGCCATGGCTGTCTGCCAGTTGGCCCAGTCCTTGTTATCCAGTGTCATGCCGATTGGGCTGCCCAGGGTATAACCGTGGCGGACCCCGGACACGATGTGCGCCCGGTCCTGCTCGATGAGCATGC
>CAJWBT010000144.1 GCA_913020235.1 uncultured Chloroflexota bacterium | reverse complement strand
GCATGGTGCAAGCGCCGGTGGGTATCCGCTGCCGGGAATGCGGCAAAGCGGTACGGATGCCCACCTACGATGTGCGGCCCACCTATTACGCCCGGGCAGTCGGCGTCGCGCTGGCGGTAGTCATAGTTGGCGGCCTTCTCTGGGGGTTGTTCACCGCCGTCTTCGGGGCAATACCTTTCTTCCCGTCCTTGGCGGCGATTGGGATCGGCTACGGAGCCGGGGAACTCGTCAGCCGGTCAGTCAACCGCAAGCGCGGTACCGGGCTGGCCTGGCTGGCCGGCGGCTCAGTCGTGGGGGCCTTTCTTGTTGGCTGGGTGGCCAGCCCCTTCGTTTTCAGCTTCTTTGGGTTGTTATTCCTCGGTTTCGGCGTCTACGCCGCCGTCCAACGGGTCCGCTAGCTCCCTCCAGAGCCGGTTGACCACGTCGGAGATTACCGGACCCTCGAAGCCGCGCCGCTGCAAATGAGACCAGAGCCGGCGCCGAAAGACAGGATACTCGCTCCCCCTCAGCTTCCCGGATAAGGCCCGTGCCGCCCGGTAGGCGTTCGCATCGGCGTCGAAGCCCGCCAAAGCCTCCCGGACCACGTCGGCCTCGATACCCAAGCCCAGCAACTCCTGGCGCAACACCCCCGCGGCCCTGGGTCGAACCCGCTCGCGGCGCTGCCGCCACTCCCGAGCGAAAGCGATGTCGTCGACGTAGCGCAGATCTTTGAGTTCGGCAACTACCCGGCTGATGATGTCCGAAGAGTAGCTGTTCCCGAGCCGGCGCCGGACCTCGGCCTCGCTCCGGGCCCGGTAGGCAATGAACCGGAGGGCATCCCGTTTGGCTTGGGCTAGAGCACCTTCCCCGTCGCGGTCGACGCCGAACTCCTCGGAAGGCATCATCTAATCATCTTCAGGAGAAGGCCGTAGAGAGGTGCATGGTTCGTGGTTGCTCCTTGGATGGACCGCGTCGGGGCTTCTCCCTTGGCCTGGCAAGAGCCGTCCGCGATCAACATCCGGGCGACAGCGGCACCCGAAAAGCCATCAGCGCCTGGTCCGCCTGAGGGAACTGCCGCCATCCGGGCCGTCCTCATTCGAGCCGCGGGACTGGGTTGAGGTAGCCGGTACGCGACGCCGGCGAAGGGGTCCGCCCCGCCCGTCAAGGCGGGGACGGCCCTCCGATTGCCATGGAGGCATTTACCTATTTCGGGTGCTCCGGCTCGGAAGCGGCCGGCACTGTCTCTTCGGGTTGTTGGTGGTCGATGCCAACGCCGCCGGCCGGCGGCCCGTCCGGGTCCGGAGAGCGGCCCCGCACCCTGGCTTCGATGGAGTCAGCGATCTCGGGATGCTGGGTCATGAACTCCTTGGAGTTCTCACGGCCTTGGCCCAGCCGGGTATCGCCGTAGGAGTAGAAAGCTCCCGCCTTCTTGATAATGCCTTGCGCCGCCGCCAGGTCCAGGATGTCTCCTACCTTGCTGATGCCCTGGTTGAACATTATGTCGAATTCAGCCAGCCGGAAAGGCGCGGCCACCTTGTTCTTAACGACTCGGGCGCGTACCCGGTTGCCGATTATCTCGGCGCCCTGTTTCAGCGATTCCACCCGGCGCAGGTCGATCCGGACGGAGCTATAGAACTTCAGGGCCCGGCCGCCTGGGGTAACCTCGGGGCTGCCGTAGGTGATGCCGATCTTTTCGCGGAGTTGGTTAATGAACACCACCGCGGTCCGGGAACGGTGGATGGTAGAGGTCAGCTTGCGCAGGGCCTGGGACATCAACCGAGCCTGCAAACCAACATGGGTATCCCCCATGTCTCCCTCAATCTCCGCCTGGGGCACCAGGGCGGCCACGCTGTCGATCACTATCGCGTCCACCGCCCCGCTGCGGACCAGTTGCTCGGTGATATCCAGGGCCTGCTCGGCGCTGTCTGGCTGAGCAATGAGAAGGCCCTCCAGGTCCAGGCCGCAGTTGGCGGCGTAGGTGGGGTCCATGGCGTGTTCCACGTCCACGTAGGCCGCGATGCCGCCGGCTCTCTGGGTCTCGGCCATGATATGGATGGCCAGGGTGGACTTGCCGGCGGATTCAGCCCCGAATATTTCGGTCACCCGCCCCTTCGGAATGCCGCCGATGCCCAGGGCCATGTCCAATGCGAGGGAGCCGGTGGCGATCGCCTCGGTCGAGAGCTGCTGGCTCACCTCTCCGAGGCGCATTACCGCGCCCTTGCCATGATCCTTCTCGATTCGCTCCAGCGCAATTTCCAGTGCCGCAAGTTTGTCCTTATTCATTCCCATCATCCTCACGTTATCGGTCTCCATGGGCCTGCGCAGCATCCTACCATAGCCTCCCGGCGCCCACAACAAGCGGATGTCAGTGCAAGAGTCCGGAACCGTGGCCAGAACCGTGGTCAGAACTTTGGCCAGAACGTTGGATAAAGGGGGTGTACAAGGGGATGCGGGCCTAACAGGCCCGTCACTAGAAGTCTCAATACCCTCCTTTGAAACCGATAGTGACGTTGCCGTTCTCGACGATTACCGGAGTGACGCGTTCTCCCCCGGTCAGCCGTTCGAGCCCGGGAATCTCATCCGGCTGGAGGGAGACATCTATCTCGGCAAACTCCACCTGGCGCTTGCGATAGTCCGCCTTGGCCGCCGCCGAAAAGGCGCACGAAGGGTGAGTATACATTACAATTCCTGGCTCGCTGGTCTGCGTCACATTGGACTCCCACGAAAAGAAATAGACACCATCTCCATTGTAAGGGAGGCGGCAAAATTCATCAACGTGAAAGCTCCGTTCCCTTTAGCCGCGCCCGGTGTTATTCTTAGAACCAATATGGGACTAACCGATGCGCTGCTGTCCACGTTGTCCGAACTGCTCGCTGAAAATGAAATCGGGGTGGCCCGCCTCACTCCCCGGCCTCGTGGGGCAAGACTGACCGATCAGGCGCAACAGGAGATCCAGCGGGTGCTAGACGCCCTGGAAGTTGCTAGTCCGGCCGAAGTCAGCCTGGTATACGCCAACGGCTGTTTCGCCGTGAGGCGATTCGCCGACGCGGCCGAGGTGTACCAACAGATCCTGGAACTCCAGCCGTCCCATCCGGACGCCGGATTCAACCTGGGGCTGTCCTACCTCCGGCAGAAGAAGCTGAGGGAGGCGCTCGTTGAGTTCACTAGGGTCACCGAGCGCCAGCCGTCCCTGGCCGAGGCCTACTACCAGCGAGGCAACACTTACGACGATCTGGGGGAGCACGAGCTTGCCTCCACCGACTATGGCCGGGCCGTCGGTTTGAAGCCGGACTACCTCCAGGCCATTTACAACCGGGGCCTGGTGCTGGCGCGGCTGGGCCGCCATGACGAAGCCATAGAGGACTTCGATAGGGTAATCGGGCTGCGGCCCGACTTGTCCAACGCTTTCCTCAACAGGGGTGCTTCCCTGGATGAGCTGGGGCAGCATGACCAGGCGATTGCCGATTACACTGCCGCGGTGGAATTCAACCCTTCGAACTCCAACGCGTTTTTCAACCGAGCGAGGACCCACTACTACCGGGGCCGCCTGGAGGAAGCGGTCTCGGATTACTCCGATGTTGTTAGGCTCTCGCCCGAAGACGCCGAGGCGTTCAATAACCGGGGACTTGCCTTCGACGAGCTGGGGGACTACCCACGGGCACTGGAGGACTATCAGGAGGCGCTGGCCTTACGTCCCGATTTTGCCGAAGCCCGCAGCAACATGGGAGCGGCGTTGGAAGCCTCGGGAGACGTGGAAGGAGCGCTGGCCGAGTACATAATGGCCCTGGACGCTGCTCCGGATTTTGCCGCCGCCCACTACAATGCCGCCAGGTTGTACTCTCAGACCGGCGACCTCGATCGCTGCGCCAGGCACCTGGAAGACGCGGTGCGTTTGGCGCCCCAGCTTCGGGATGAGGCAGCAGCAGACGCCAACCTGGGCTGGGTCATGAAGCTCCGGCGGCTCCAGTGGAGTTGGCAGCACGCCGGCGGAGAGAGCGGCTAGCGGTTCTCTTGGGTGGCCGGACCCAGTTCGGAGTCGGAGTCGTGGTCCGGTTCCAAGTTCAGGTCAAGCTCTAGTTTGAGTTCAAGCTCCAGTTCAAGCTCAAGTTCAAGGGCCAGATCCACTTCATCCGCGTCATGGGCTGGAATGCGCATCCGGCTGCGGCGGCCGATGATACTTCGAAAGAGGACCAGCATGGCCAGTGCGACCAGACCCATCACCAGGTCGCGGTCTACCTGGTAATACTGGCTCACTCCCAGCATCGCGATGAAGCAGGCAGCCATGCCCCATGCCGAACGCAGGGGCGAGCGGCGCAGCAGCAACAGCACGGCCACGCCGATCATGATGCCCAGGGACCCGATGCCAGGTTCCAGGGTGACGGTCACGCCGATCAGAGGCGCCATCCCGTCGCCACCCCGGAAGCCGGAGAAGATCGATTTCCAATGGCCCAGGATCGCCGCGCCTCCGGCGAGCAGAGCCACGGACCACGATACGTCCAACATCCCGGCGAATATCACCGCGGCCGACCCCTTGGCCACGTCTCCCAGCAAGACCACGGTACCGGTGCGCCGGCCTATATTCCAAAACACGTTGGCAGTTCCGGCCGTCCTGCTACCGGTATTGAAGATGTCTTTTCCGCGGTACCGGGCCGCTAGGTAGGCAAACGGGATCGAACCGAGCAAATACCCGGCCACGATCGCAACGATAAGCTTCTGAATTTCTAGGTACTCGCCAAACACTGCCCCACCATCGCTTTGCGGACATCCGCCACCGGCCGACTGGCGGCGGCTTTGACTATAGTAACAGGTTTCGTGGCCGCCTGGGCCCGAGCGCCGGGATTACATCGCTAATGGCCGAAAGGATTATAGCACTAATATATCAGGTAAACCGGTTCCACAAAAGGGCAGCGGGCACGGGTTCCCGTGTTCTCGCGACGATCTTACGGGCGCCCACCCGCCAGACATCCAGGCTCGCCAGGGTTCGCTGAGCCCTGTCTGGACAGCTACGCCGGAGCCATTTCTAGATTGCTGGGCCAAATCCCTCTGCATCCCCAAATTTGGCTAAGGGGGATTCACTCACCGCCGGAATTGGCGACTCGTTCATGGAGCAGAGTCTGCACGGGCGCGGAGAAACCGAAGACCTGCACCGCTCCGCGGTAACTCTTGATGGGCGCCCTCAAGCTCCCGCGCGTCACAAGGAAGGTGCAAAGAGGCGAGAATAAGGAGGCCTACTCCGTCCGCGGGTCCAGGAACCGTTCCAGGATCAACGCGGCCGCCGCTTCATCCACGGAGCCCTTCTCCCGGGAGGGCTGGCGGCCCGCCTCCCTCAGCAGACCCTCAGCCTCCACGGAGGTGAAGCTTTCGTCCACCGTGTAAACGGGGAGATCGGTGTGTTTCCGGAGGGAGCTGGCGAACCTTCGCGCCCGCCGGGCTCCCGGACCTGACCCGCCATCCAAGCTGAAGGGTATCCCGACAACGAATCCCTGGACTTCCCGGTCTCGACCGATCGCCAGGACGCGCTCTACGTCGGGCGCCAGTTTGGAGCGCACCAGGTGGCCTGCGGGAAAAGCCAGGGTCCCCGCGGCGTCGCTGACCGCCAGACCGATGCGGCGCTCTCCCAGGTCAAGAGCCAGCAGTCTCAGCGTCCCAACTCCTTATCAAGAAGCTCCAGACAGGCTCTGGCGGACCAACCCCGGCACCGCTTGCAAAGCCTCTTCCAGCTTCTCGACGTGCTTGCCACCGGCCTGGGCCATCTCGGGCCGGCCTCCTCCCCCTCCTCCCATGATCTTGGCGGCGTCGCGCGCCAGGTTGCCGGCGTGAAGGCCCTTGGCCACCAGGTCCGGCGTGACCATGGTAACCAGCAAGGGACTGCCGTTGATCACGGCCGCCAGGACCACCACCACGCTGGATAGCCTAGCCCTCAAGAAGTCCCCCATCTCCCGCATGGCTTCGGCGCTGGTGGCCGACGTTCGGCCCGCCACTACTTTGACACCTTCCACCTCCTCGACCCGCTTCAGCATCGCCTCCGCTTCGCTCCGGAGCGTGGTCCGCTCCAGCGTAGCCAGACGGCGCCTGAGTTCTTCGGTGTCCCGGATGAAGGTGTCTAGCCGGGCCTCCAGGTCGACCACCGGGGTTTGCAGTTTGTGGGACAAGCTCTCCAGCTTGGCGGCGTAGTCGACGAACAGCCGTTCGGCGGCCTGCCCCGTCACCGCTTCGATACGGCGCATCCCACCACCGATGCTCGACTCGCCCAGGACGAACAGGGTGCCCACCTGGCCGGTAGCCGTCACGTGGGTCCCGCCGC
>CAJWBT010000143.1 GCA_913020235.1 uncultured Chloroflexota bacterium | reverse complement strand
AAGTGTTACCCATGTGCCCGGTTTTTCTGTTACCAGTCTACCCGGTTTGTACCGAACCAGTTCCTTCCCCCTTACGAAGGGGGAAGGCTAGTACTCAGTCAACTTGGTTTTGAAAGGATGTCATTCCGAGGAGCAGAGCGACGAGGAATCTTATCGTTACGCTGAGATTCTTCGCTTCGCTCAAAATGACAATTGCAGATTTAGGTTGACTGAGTACTAGGATGGGGGTAGATTCCTACCCTCAACAATTCAATCCGAAATGGATCCAGTCGCCGGTGCAGGATACCCCGGCCCGGTGTTAGCTCAAGAGGCACCCCATCCCCTTGCAGGGGATGGGGTGCCTTAACGCATGCCCCCCTCAGGCCTTACTCTACGCTGTCGATGAACCGTAAGGTCGCCTCTACGCATTGCTCGGGTATGTGAAGTTGGATACCGGCGGCGATGTTGGGAAAAACCACCAGTCCCTTGCAGTTGCCGAGCTGACTCTTGACGAAAAGCTGGTCGTCTAAAGGAGAGTTGGCGCTCTTGTCGCCGGTCATGAGCAGTGTGGGAGCTTTTATCTTGGGGAGCGCTCCCGATAGGTCGACGGCCTGGAAGACCAACTGTAGGGCGATGGCCCCCTGGTGGGAAGTCTTGGAGTGTTCCTCGATGTGCCACTCCACCATCTTGGGGTCCGCCAGGTCCATGTCCAGCCGGTTGGACATGGTGTTGATGAGCCATTGCCTGAGTCCCAGCTTGTCGATGGCATCCGCCATCGAGGCGGTGCCCTGGTTGTACAGGGACCTTGGCTTGTCCAGGATCTTGTAAGGGGTGTTCACCAGGGTGAGGCTCTTGATCCGGTCGGGGTGGGTGATGGCAGTAAACATCCCCATGGTGCCCCCGGATTCAAAGCCCACCCAGTGGAGCTTCTTTATGCCCAGATGGTCGGCGATATCTAGGCAATCTTGGGACAGGCGGTCTGCCGTCCACGGCGGGTCGCTGGGCGGCACATCGGAGAGTCCACAGCCCCGGCAGTCGTTTCTGATTACCTTGTATTTCCGCGAAAGGCCGGGCACCCACTGAATCCACCACTTCCCGCTTCGGGCATAGCCGTGGTGCATGAAGATGGCCTCGTCTGTTTCCGGGGCCCAAGGGTCTCTGAAATCGTCCATGTGGTAGTGAAGCTCCACGCCGTCACTGGTCCTGACTTTCGGCATCTCTCCAATCCTCCAACGGGGAAGCGGTCTCCTCCAAGTTGCTCCTGGTTCAGGGCTCCGTTCCCCAAGATACTCTGAGCCATGTCCCCACCGACCGCCCAGGCTGTTGCCGGCGAGGATACCAAAGCATCTGAATGCGGATTGGGTATCCTGGCGAACGTCGCTGCCGTGGGTGGCGGATGTAGCCGGTACTCCGGAACAATGCGCTCGCCGCTCAGTCTACCAATTTACGTTCGTTTTTCCCACCCTCCCCAAGAGTTGAGACCCCATGAGCGCGTGATGCCGGCGATGAACCTGGGGGCCAGGCGAGATCAACCGAAATCCGCCATGTCGGGGCGGTAGTTGCCACCCGGGGTTGGAGACGTTATTATATCCGCGTTGAAAGGTGGCAAGAGGCCATCCGAGGTTGGAAGGCGAGCGGCCGCTGAAACCTACCTGGAACAGCGCGGAAGGAGGCAACGATGGCGCAGGAAGATTGGGGCCAAATCTACAAGGAGCTGGGCGCAAGGCCGGTCATTAACGCCACCGGCAGTGTGACACTCTTGGGCGGGTCTACGCCCATTCCCGAGGTAAAAACGGCGATGGAGCGGGCCGACGGCGCCTACATACCTCTGATGGAACTCGAGGAGAAAGCCGGCGCAGCCATCGCCAAGATGCTCGACGTTCCGGCGGCGTATATCACCTCCGGCGCGGGGTCCGCGCTGACGTTGGCGACCGCCGCTTTCATGGCCGGTGACGACGACGACAAGATTGAGCAGCTTCCGGACACCACCGGAATGAAGAACGAGATCCTCATTCAACGGAGGCACCGCTACTGGTACGACCGGTGCCTGGCCCTGGCCGGAGCGAAGCTGGTGGAGTTCGGGTCTGAAGAGAAGACGACCCGGGAGGACCTGGAAAAGGCCATTGGCCCCAACACGGCCGCGGTCCACTACGTGGCCATGGAGCAGACCCCGGACGCCCACGAGCTTCCCCTGGCGGACACGATCGAAATTGCCCACGCTCAAGGCGTGCCGGTAATGGTGGACTCCGCCGGGCAGATATACCCGCTGGAGAATTTTGGGAAGTTCGTCAGAATGGGGGCTGACTTCCAGTGCATCGCCGCCAAGTACATGGGCTCTTGCCAGTCGACGGGCCTCGCCCTGGGCAACGCGGAGACCATCCGCAAGCTCTCCTTGCAGGCGTTCGCCAGCTATGAGGGCCGCCGCATCCGGGGAGTCGGAAGGCCTCAGAAGATCGACCGTCAGGAGATGGTCGGCGTGGTGGCCGCGGTAAAGCGCTGGATGACCATGAATCACGAGGACCGGCTGGCCGTTGCGGAGCGGAAATGCTCGAACATGGCGGCCCCGCTTAGGGGAATACCTGGCGTGAAGGTCGACATGATCGAAAACATCATCGGGCACCAACCCTATGGCGTAAACCTGAGTGTAGACGCGGCTGTGACCGGAATGACGATCCAAGAGGTGTCGGATAAGCTGAAAGCGGGCGATCCGCCCATCTGGACCAGAGTCCGTCCCGGCCAGGACTGGATCACGCTGCATACGTTCGGACTGAACGAGGGCGAGGACAAGATCGTCGGCGAGCGCATCGCGGCGCTGTTCGGCAAGTAGTCAGGTCGGGAGAGGGACCGGGTGGCGCCGGCTTTCCCTCTTATCGAAGAGTGGTTTTAGGGGGCAGCCCATGCACCCGAGGCGGGTGGGCTGCCCCCTCCTCAATAATACGGACGGATGGCGAGGCGTCCTGGCTTGACTTCCGCAAAGATGATGACATAGTCTGCGCCAGGAACCCCGGCAGGGGATTGCCTTCCGAAAATGGGTATCCTGGGAGGAAGTACATTTGAGCAACTTTCGCGTTGGCGGCGACGTGGGCGGGACGTTTACCGACGTCGTTCTGGCGGGTGAAGACGGGTCACTGGCGGTCAAGAAAGTGCTGTCGACCCCCGGCCATTTCGAACGGGCCATGGTGGACGGGATGGCGGAGCTGCTCCGGGAGCAAGGAGTGGGCCCCGATCAGGTGGTGGAGGTGCTCCACGGCACCACCGCGGCCACCAACGCGGTACTGCAGCGGCTCGGCGCCGTGACCGGGCTCATCACCACCAAGGGCTTCCGGGACGTGCTGGAGATGCGGCGCCTGCGCATGCCCAACATCTACGACATCTTCTGGGACAAGCCCGCTCCCCTGGCGCCCAGAAACCTGTGCCGGGAGGTCACGGAGCGGCTGAACGGCAAGGGCCAGGTGCTGACCGAGCTGGACCTGGACGAGGCGCGGAGTGTGGTGCGCTCTCTGCTGGAGGAAGGGGTCACCTCATTGGCGGTGTGCCTCTTGCACTCCTACATCAACCCAGTCCACGAACAGGGGATCGCCGAGATGATTCGCCGCGAGTTCCCCGAACTGTACCTGAGCGTCTCCTCCGAGGTACTGCCGGAGATCAGGGAATACGAGCGAACCTCGACCGTGGTGACCAACGCCTACATCATGCCGGTCATGGCCTCCTATCTGCGCTCCATGACCGATGAACTCGCCCGGATGGGCGTCCGGGCTCCGCTCCTCATCGTGAAGTCCTCGGGCGGCATGATGACGTCGAGAATGGCGGTGCAGGCGCCCATTCACTCGTTGGAGTCGGGGCCGGCCGCGGGGGTCCGCGCCTCGTTGGCGCTGGCCCGCCGCCTGGGTATCAAGGACGTTGTGACCCTGGACATGGGGGGGACCACGGCCAAAGGGTCTTTGATCGAGAACGGCGAGGCCCATCGCGCCAGCGAGTACGAGGTCGGTGCGCCCATATCCACGTCGTCCCGCCTCCTGAAGGGCGGGGGATACCTGCTGCGGATCAGGGCCATCGACCTGGCCGAGGTGGGCGCCGGCGGCGGAAGCATCGTCGCTATCGACAGTGGTGGCTCGCTCCAGGTGGGGCCCCGGTCGGCCGGGGCGGTCCCCGGGCCTGTCTGCTACGACGGCGGCGGCGATCAGCCTACTGTCACCGATGCCAACCTGGTCCTGGGTTACCTGAACCAGGAGTACCTGCTGGGCGGCTCCCTGAAGGTAAACCGGGAGAAAGCCCATCGCATCATGGAAGAAACGGTGGCCAAGCCCCTTGGCCTGCCCCTGCTGGAGGCGGCCTACGCCGTTCACATGGTCTCCAACGCCACCATGGCCCGAATTATCCGGGCCGTGACCACGGAGCGGGGACGGGACATTCGCAACTTCGACCTGATCGCCTTCGGGGGCAACGGACCGGTCCACGCCGCGGAGATGGCCCGTTCCCTGGGCATCAGGCGGGTTATCATCCCGCCGGTGCCGGGCCTATTCAGTGCCCTGGGGCTGCTGGAGTCGCCGCTGGAGCAAGAAGGGGTGCAGACGATAATGCGTCCCACCGCCTCTCTGACCGACGCCGACCTGGAGCGGCTTTGGGCCGGCCTGGAGCAGCGGGTATCGGCGGCGCTGCGGGAAGAGGGCGTGGACCTGGACAAGGTGGAGTATAGCCCCATGGCGGACATGCGCTCCATCGACCAGGCACACGAGCTGACGGTGCCGGCGCCCGTGGGACCGTCCAATGGGCAGCGAACCAAGGCGCTGGAAGAGGCCTTCTGGCAGGAGCACCTCCGGAGCTTCGGGCATAGGTCGGATCAGGACCCCACCGAGATAGTCAACGTCCGGCTGGTGGCACGGTACACTACGGCCCGGGACGACCTCGACGTTAGCGTAGACTCCCTTCGTGCCTTGTACCGCCCGTCGCAGGGCAAAACGGCCAGGCTTGCCTATTTCGGGCGGGAGTCTGGATCAGTGGAGACTCCGGTGGTCGCTCGGCTCGACCTTTCCGAGCGCGCGACACCGGGGCCGTTGATCATTGAGGAGTACGACACCACCGTGGTGGTGCCGCCGGGCTTTAGCGTCCGGCGCGACCCGCTGGGCAATATCCTGTTGGAGTAGCCGCCCGCCCTCAGCGGCGGGATCCAAGGAGAAGCGATGCAGATCGATGTCATCACCTTCGAGGTCTTGAAAAACAACCTGGCGTCCATCACCGACGAGATGATGTTCACCCTTCAGCGTACCGGCCACTCGCCGACCACGACCCAGGCCTTCGACTTTTCGGTCGCCATTTGTGACCCTCAGGGGCGCATGCTGGTGCAGGGTCTGGCCGTCGCGGGGCACATGGGGAGCATCCCCGCCGCGGTAGGGGCCTGCGTCAACAAGTTCGGCGACGAGGTCCGTGACGGCGATGTCTTCCTCCTGAACGACCCGTATGAGGGCGGGATGCACCTGCCGGATGTCTTCGTTATCAAGCCCATGTTTGCCGATGGGCAACTCGTGGCGTATACCTGTTCGGTGGTGCACCACACCGACATGGGCGGACGGGCCCCGGGCTCCATGGCCCACGACTCCACCGAGATATACCAGGAGGGGCTGCGGTTGCCGCCGGTGCGCTTCTACGATCAAGGACGCCTGAACCCGACGCTGGTGGACATCATCACCAAGAACGTGCGGATTCCGGATCAGGTGCTAGGTGACCTGCGGTCGGAGGTGGCCGCGTGCCACATCGGGGAGGAGCGCCTGCGGGAGATCCTCGAGACCCACGGACGCGAAGAGCTGATGTTCTATTTCGATGCCCTCATGGACTACTCCGAGCGCATCGCCCGCTCCATAATCGCCACCTGGCCCGACGGCACCTACACCTTTACCGACTACCTGGATGATGATGGAGTGGACCCCGATCCCATTCCGCTGACGGTTGCCGTCACTATCCACGGCGACTCCCTCACCGCCGACTACTCGGGCTCCGCGCCCCAGGTCCGCGGGGCGATCAACTGCACCCCAGCCTGGACTGAAGCCTGGACCTACGCCGCGGTGCGGGCCGCCCTGGGGGTGGACATCCCCAACAACGACGGCTACTTTCGGCCCATCGAGGTTATCTCCCCTTTTGGCTCCATCCTCAACATGCGCCACCCCGCCCCCTGCGCCGCCCGGGGTATGACCGGTCACCGTATCCAGGACGCCATGTTCGGAGCCCTGTCCCAGGCCATCCCCGGCCAGATCCCGGCAGCCTCCCAGGGGGGGACTTCCACCGGGCGCTTCGGAGTGTACGGGCCCGACGGCAAGGCCAACGTGTTCTACGACAATGTCTACGGGACCAGGGGGGCC